>NZ_JBEXIJ010000001.1:0-265827 GCF_040608495.1 Micromonospora sp. NPDC005174
GGCGAGCGTCCCCGGCGGAGGGATCAAGCCTGACCGCCCGGAGCCGGGGACGCTCGCCCCCCAGCCCACCACCGTGAGCGGTAAGGGATCGCCCCAGCCCACCACCGCGAGCGGTAAGGGGAGGAGGGGCAGCCGGTCCTTCACGATCGGGTGACGGCGGCGGCAGGGTCAGCACCTTCGCGTGAAACAATCGCGGGAGGTCCCGCCGCTGCTCGGCCACCCCGCGCGGCGTCCGGTGTCCGGCTGTCCGGTCGGTGCCCGCGGGTCCGGTTTCGCCACCGCTGTCGAGATCGCCAGGAGCCTTGATGGATGCCGTGTTCTCCGTTCCCGAGCCGCGCAACGAGCCGGTTCGTAACTACGAGCCGGGCAGCGCGGACCGCGAGCGGCTCCAGCGGCGGCTGACCGAGCTGGCCGCCGAGCGTGTCGACCTGCCGATGACCATCGGCGGCGAGCAGCGGATGGCGGCCGGTGACCCGATCAACGTGGTGCAGCCGCACAAGCACGCCCACGTGCTCGGCGTGACCGCGCACGCCACCCACGACGATGCCCGCGCCGCGATCAAGGCGGCCAAGGACGCCGCGCCGATGTGGCGGGCACTTCCGTTCGAGGAGCGCGCCGCGATCTTCCTGCGCGCCGCCGAACTGCTCGCCGGCCCCTGGCGGGACACGCTCAACGCCGCCACCATGCTCGGCCAGTCGAAGACCGCGATCCAGGCGGAGATCGACGCGGCCTGTGAGTTCATCGACTTCCTGCGCTTCAACGTGCACTTCGCGCGGCGTCTGCTCGAGGAGCAGCCGGCGTCGTCCCCCGGCGTCTGGAACCGCTTCGACCACCGCCCGCTGGAGGGCTTCGTCTACGCGGTCACGCCGTTCAACTTCACGGCCATCGCCGGCAACCTGCCGTCGGCACCGGCGCTGCTGGGCAACACCGTGATCTGGAAGCCGGGCCCGACCCAGCAGTTCGCCGCGCACTTCACCATGCGGCTGTTCGAGGCCGCCGGTCTGCCGCCCGGTGTGATCAACATGGTGACCGGCCGGGGCGAGGAGGTCTCGGACGTCGTGCTCGCCGACCCGGACCTGGCCGGTATCCACTTCACCGGTTCGACGAAGGTCTTCCAGCAGTTGTGGAAGACCGTCGGCGACAACATCGCGCGCTACCGGGGCTACCCGCGACTGGTCGGCGAGACCGGCGGCAAGGACTTCGTGGTCGCGCACACCAGCGCCGACGTGGACGCGCTGCACACCGCGCTGATCCGCGGCGCGTACGAGTACCAGGGCCAGAAGTGCTCGGCCGCCTCCCGGGCGTACGTGCCGCGCTCGATCTGGGAGGGTGGCCTGCGTGACCGCCTGGCCGCGACCGCCGACTCGCTGACCTACGGCGACGTGGCCGACTTCGGCAACTTCGGCGGCGCGGTGATCGACGACAAGGCATTCGCCCGGCACACCGCGGCGCTGGACCTGATCGCCGGCGACGACAGCTGCCGGGTGCTGGCCGGCGGCACGGCCGACGACTCGGTCGGCTACTTCGTCCGGCCGACGCTCTTCGAGTGCTCCGATGCCGCGCACGAGACGTTCATCACCGAGTACTTCGGGCCGATCCTGGGTGTGCACGTGTTCGACGACGCCCGCTTCGACGAGGTGGTCGCGCAGGCCGAGTCGATCGCCCCGTACGCGCTGACCGGGTCGGTGTTCGCCACCGACCGCCGGGTCGTCGACGCGGTCGGCGAGCGCATGCGGTACGCGGCCGGCAACTTCTACATCAACGACAAGCCGACCGGTGCCGTGGTGGGGCAGCAGCCCTTCGGTGGCGCCCGCGCCAGCGGCACCAACGACAAGGCGGGCTCCTGGCTGAACCTGGTCCGCTGGGTGTCACCGCGGACGATCAAGGAGACCTTCGTGCCGCCGACCGACCACACGTACCCCCACATGGGCTGACCTGCGGCGACCCGCCGGCGGTGCGCCCAGCGCCGCCGGCGGTCGGTCGAGGGCGACCATCCATCGATAGTCCTCAACGGACAGTCTGTCGCCGACAGTGCACATAGGAAGACCTGTCGGGTGGCAAACCGGCAAATCCTGGACGCCGGCAGCGCAAAGTGGCAGCGTAACGGGCATGGCGGAATCCGGAGTCAACCCCACGGCGGCAGCCCTCCTCGGGCTGCTCCACGAGGGTCCCATGACAGGCGGCCAGTTGATGGCCGCCGCAGAGCGCCGGCTGGCGCCCTACTGGTCGATGACCCGCAGTCAGGTCTACCGCGAGTTGCCGGTCCTGGCCGAGCGCGGGTACGTGCGGCTCGGCAAGCCGGGCCCCCGCATGAGCCAGCCGTACGCGCTCACCGCCAGTGGGAAACGGACGTTCTCCCGCTGGCTGGCGGAGAACCCGGGGCGGGACACGATCCGCAACCCGATCGCGCTCCGGATGGCCTTCGGCAACCTCCACTCGTCCAGCCAGCTCAAGGGCCTGTACGCCTCGGCCAACGAATACCACACCGAGGCCCTCGCCCAGGTCCGGGAACAGGTGAAGAACGCCAAACGGGACGGCGAGACGTACGACGCCAGCGCGCTGGAGTTCGCCGTCGCCTACCACAAGGCGGCCCTGTCGTGGCTGAAGTCCGCCCCGGTCGGGTGATCACCGGCGGGTTCCCGGACACGGAACGAGCTGCGCCGCTGCCGGCACAGTGTCGATTTGGCGCGGACCTGCGGGGCTCGCAAGCTCACTCCTCGTCCGCGCAGTACGCTTGTCTGTCGTGACCGCTGCCGATTACGCCGAACAGCTCAAGGAACTCGACGCGACCCTGCGCAACATCGAGGCCGTCCTCAATCTGGACCGGCTGCACGAGGACAAGGCCCGCCTGGAGCAGGAGGCGTCCGCCCCTGACCTGTGGGACGACCAGGCCAAGGCTCAGCAGGTGACCTCGCAGCTGTCGTACGTCAACGGCGAGATCAGCAAGCTGGGCAGCCTGCGCTCGCAGCTCGACGACGCCCGGGTGCTGCTGGAACTGGCCGAGGCCGAGTCCGACCCGGGTGTGCTGACCGAGGTCGAGACCGAGATCACCGGGTTGACCAAGGCCATCCAGGAGATGGAGGTCCGCACCCTGCTCTCCGGCGAGTACGACTCCCGGGAGGCGCTGGTCGCCATCCGGGCCGGCGCGGGTGGTGTGGACGCGGCCGACTTCGCCGAGATGCTGCTGCGGATGTACCTGCGCTGGGCCGAGCGGCACGGCTACCCGACCGAGGTCTACGAGACCTCGTACGCCGAGGAGGCGGGCCTGAAGTCGGCCACCTTCGCGGTCAAGGTGCCGTACGCGTACGGCACGCTCAGCGTCGAGTCGGGCACCCACCGGCTGGTCCGGATCAGCCCGTTCGACAATCAGGGCCGCCGGCAGACCAGCTTCGCGGGCGTCGAGGTGCTGCCGGTCACCGAGCAGACCGACCACATCGACATCCCGGAGAACGAGGTCCGGACCGACGTCTACCGGTCCTCGGGCCCGGGTGGGCAGAGCGTCAACACCACCGACTCGGCGGTCCGGCTCACCCACATCCCCACCGGCATCGTGGTGACCTGCCAGAACGAAAAGTCCCAGCTACAGAACAAGGCCTCCGCGCTGCGGGTGCTCCAGGCGCGACTGTTGGAGCGCAAGCGCCAGGAGGAGCAGGCCAAGCTGGAGGGCCTGAAGGAGAACGCCGCCGGCTCGTGGGGCGACCAGATGCGCTCGTACGTCCTGCACCCGTATCAGATGGTGAAGGATTTGCGAACCGAGCAGGAGACCGGCAATCCCAGCGCGGTCTTCGACGGCGAACTGGACGGTTTCATCGAGGCCGGTATTCGTTGGCGTAAGCAGCGTCAGCTCGCCGGCGACAGTGCGTGACGGCGTGGGGGCGGAGCGCGTCGTCGATCTCCAGGTGAAAGCCTGATTCGACGACGCGCGCCCCTTCTGCGGGGCGTGGGGCTTGGCTCAGTTGTTACACCGCGTAGACTCACGACCCGTGATTCAGCTTGAGCAAGTGACGAAGACGTACCCGAAGGCGTCCCGGCCTTCGCTCGACAACGTGTCCGTCTCGATCGAGAAGGGCGAGTTCGTCTTCTTCATCGGTCCATCCGGCTCCGGCAAGTCCACGATCATCAAGATGCTGCTGCACGAGGTGACCCCCAACAAGGGGCGCGTCATCGTCAACAGCAAGGACGTCACGTCGATGCGCTCCTGGAAGCGACCCCACTTCCGGCGTTCGATCGGCTGCGTCTTCCAGGACTTCCGGCTGCTGCCGAACCGCACCGCCTACGAGAACGTGGCGTTCGCTCTCGAGGTGATCGGCAAGACCAAGGCGGTTGCCCGCCGGGTCGTGCCGGAGGTGCTGGAGCTGGTCGGGCTCGGTGGCAAGGAGCACCGCTACCCGCACGAGCTCTCCGGTGGTGAGCAGCAGCGGGTCGCCGTCGCCCGGGCGTTCGTGAACCGTCCGCTGATCCTGCTGGCGGACGAGCCGACGGGAAACCTGGACCCGGACACCTCGATCGAGATCATGCGCCTGCTGGACCGGATCAACCGCACCGGCACGACCGTCGTGATGGTCACCCACGACTCCAACATCGTGAACCAGATGCGCCGCCGCGTCATCGAGATCGAGAGCGGCCGCATCGTGCGTGACCAGGCCCGCGGCGTCTACGGGTGAGCCGGCGCTCACCCCTTTCGCAGCCTGACGACGAAGACTTCATGCCGGAGACCCGGAGGAAAACCCGATGCGCGTGAAATACGTCCTGTCCGAGGTACTGGTCGGACTGTGGCGCAACGTGACCATGACCGTCGCGATGATCATCACGATGGCGGTCTCGCTGACCATGCTCGGTGCCAGCGGTCTCATGTACCGCCAGGTTGACGACATGAAGGACCTCTACTACAAGAACATCGAGGTCTCGATCTTCCTGAGCCAGGAGGTGAGCGAGCAGCAGCGCACCGACCTGAACGACAAGTTGAAGAACGACCCCCTGGTCAAGGAAGTCATCTACGTCAACAAGGACGAGGCGTACAAGAAGTTCCAGGAGATGTACCAGGACGCGCCGGACCTGGTGAACGCGGTCAAGCCGGATCAGCTGCCGGAGTCGTTCCGACTCAAGCTGAACAACCCGGAGCAGTACAAGAACATCTACGACCAGTACAAGGAGACCGAGGGCGTCGACGAGATCGTCGACCAGAGCCGGCTCCTGGACAAGATCTTCGACGTCCTCAGCGCGATCCAGAACATCGCTCTGGCCGCCGCGGTCGTGATGGCCATCGCCGCACTGCTCCTGGTGGCCAACACCATCCAGGTCGCCGCGTACAGCAAGCGGCGCGAGGTGGCGGTCATGAAGCTGGTCGGCGCGTCCAACTGGTTCATCCAGGCACCGTTCGTGCTGGAGGCCGTCGTGGCCGGCCTGATCGGCGCACTGCTCGGCCTGGTGGCCCTGGTGGCAGCGAAATATCTGCTCTTCGACGGGTCACTCAAGGCGTTGCAGGGCCTGCTGTCGCCGATCACCTGGGGCGACATCCTGTTCATCTTCCCGTTCATGGCAATCGTCGGTGGCCTGGTCAGCGCCGCCACCGCCTGGATCACCCTGCGCTTCTACCTGCGGGTCTAGGGCCGTACGGGTCGCGCCCGTCGCCTTTCGGGGACCCTCCCGCAGCCGGAATAAACGGCGCGGGAGGGTCCTTGTCGATGAGGCTTATTCGGGCGGCCTCACGATGGCGCGACTTGCCCGACGGCCAGAGCCCGAATAAGCCTCATTCGGGTAGCATGATCGGTTGTCCGGCCGGGGTGGCCCGGAGTCGGACGGACCAGGGGAGGGGGTGGCGCCGATGCCACGGGAAAAGGGGCGCAAGGTGGTCGCCTCCAACAAGAAGGCGCGCCACGACTACGCGATCCTCGACACGTACGAGGCGGGTATGGCGCTGACCGGCACCGAGGTCAAGTCGCTGCGGGCCGGGCGGGCGTCGCTCGTCGACGCGTTCGCCCAGGAGCGCGACGGCGAGCTGTACCTGCACGCGATGCACATCCCGGAGTACACGCAGGGCACCTGGACCAACCACGAGCCCCGGCGTACGCGCAAGCTGCTGCTCAACCGCGGTGAGATCGACAAGCTCGTCGGCAAGACCCGTGAGGGCGGTCTGACGATCGTCCCGTTGCAGGTCTACTTCTCCGACGGCTGGGCCAAGGTCGAGATCGCCCTGGCCAAGGGCAAGAAGTCGTACGACAAGCGCCAGGACCTCGCCAAGCGCGACGCGGACCGGGAGATCGCCCGGGTGTCCGGTCGGCGCGGCAAGGGAATGGACGACTGATTCATCACGTTTGTCCAGGTCGGCACGCCGACTCGGGGCTCGGGATGAAAGCCGTTGCGGCAGGCGTTATCCTTGTCAGTGCCGCCACATCGGCGGCCTGTCGAGGGGGTGACTGGTTTCGACTTCGTACGCAGCGACAGGGGAAGCGAGCCGAGGAAGCCGACGTCGTCTCGAGAATCGGTCGTCGGAAACTTATAAGCGCCAAGAGCAATCGCGCTGACTTCGCTCTCGCCGCCTGAGGCGAGTAGCTAAGTCTGTCGGCCTGGGAACGCCTTCGTCCCAGTAGCCGGCATCAGCTAGAAGGCTGGCCAATCGGACCCGGTCGCGGGGTCCGTGCGGCGAGATCAATCAGCGACTGGGCCCGTCACACCAACTTGCTCGCGTGAGCGGTGGGGCCGAGTAGAGGCACAGCGAGCTGCGCTCGGAGAAGCCCTGACAAACCGGCGAAGGACCCGGGTTCGATTCCCGGCACCTCCACCACCTCGAAGCGATGCGCCCCGGCCGATCGGCCGGGGCGCATCGTCGTATCTGGCCGATGTCACCCGTGGAGTCGATCACCGCGGCGCGCTCGGCACCGGCGCCGGGCGGCGGGGTGGGGTCGTCGCCGCCTACGCTGCCGCTGTGGCGAACCAGGAACTGCGCCTGTCGGTCGGCGCGTCGGCCGGTCAGCGCACGCTCGCGGTGGTGACGGGGGTGCTCGTCGCGGCGATCGGTGCGGCGTTCGTGCTGGTACCCCTGCTCGCCGGCGGGCTGCTGCGTCGCCTCACCGGTCCGGGGGACGGGTTCGCCTCCTACGAGGACGCTCGCGATCTACCGCCGGGAATGCTCCCGCCCGCCCTGCGGGAGTCCGGGGGCGACCCGGGGCGGGGGCTGTTTCTCGGGCTCTGCGGGCTTCCGTTCGTCCTGCTCGGCGTCTACCTGGTGCTGCGGGTGCTGCGGACGGCCGCGTGGTTGGACGGCACCCGCGTGCACGTGCGGGGTGCCCTGCGCAGCCGTACCGTCGATCTCGCCACCGCCGCCGTCGACCCCGGGTCGTACCGCGAGACGGGGGAGGACGCTCCGGCCCGTGGGGACCGGTCGGCCATCGTCGTCACCGATCGGGTCAGCGGGCAGCGGGCCACGATCCCTCTGCGGGGCATGGGCCTGTCCATCCTGCCGCCGTCCGAGCTGCGCGCACTGGCCGACGCGTTCGTTGCCGGTGGTGCCGAGGCCGCGCCCGGGGCTCGCGCCGTCGCCGCCGAACTCCGCCGACTGGCGAACGCCTGAACGCCTCCGCCGCCGACACCGTGCCGTCGCGGGCCGAGGAAGGTGCCGCGAGACCTGAGTCGACCGCGGAACCCACGGCTCGCCGACGCCGTCCAACCCGGCATGCGCCGACCGGTTCTGCTGCTCGTACTGCCTCTGCTGTCCATGGTGGGCTGCGCCGCGACCGGGGTCGACCCCGCCGTCGGCCCCACCGCGTCGACCAACCGTGCGTTCGACGAGCGGGCCACCGCGGTCGCCGCGGCGTGGCGGCCCGGTCCGGCCTGGCATGACGGGTACGTCCCTCTGCAGGGACCGACCGTGCTCACCGGCGACCCGCGCTTCACACCCGACACCGAGACGGCCTTCCGGGCCGGTTGGTACCGCGCGCAGGTCGCCATCCCGCCCACCCGCGTCGGTGCCGAGATCCGCTTCCCGGACGGCCGGATGACGCTGCCGCTGGTCAGCGCGGCCGAGGCGTACCGGCAACTCGACCAGGGTGACCCACTGCCCTGCCCGGGACGGCCGAAGCGACCCGGCCGGCCGAGCCCCGGCGGTCCGACAGTCGAGCCCGGGCCGGACGGCTGGGCGACCAGCCCGACGGAGACGGCCTGCCTTCCGCTGACGGTCACCGGGGTGACCCTCGGTGCCGTACCGGTCCGGACGAGTCGAGGCGAGGCGCAGGTACCAGCCTGGTTGTTCACGGTGGAGGAGCTGGCCACCGCGGTGGCCCAACTCGCCGTCGCGCCGACGGCGGTCACACCGGTCCCCTCGGCGCCCCCACCGACGCAGCCGCTGCCGGACGGGTTGGTGGGTGCCCAGGACCTCGCGGCGGTGGACGACGCTCGGTTGACCGTGCGCCTGGGCGTGGGCGCCTGCGACACCGGCATCACCCCGCTGGTCTCCGAACGGCCGGACGTGGTGATCGTCGGCGGCGCGGTCACCCGGTCCACGGGCGTCTGCACCGCCGTGCTCAAACTGGAGCCGGTCACCGTCACCCTGGCCGCGCCGCTGGGGGCGCGGCCGGTCCTGGACGTCTTCAGCGGCACTCCGCTGTCGATCGCCCCGCGGTGACGCCCGCCGGGCCCTGGCCGCCGACCGCCCGTATTGCGCCCCGGGCGCGGTGCGACCATTCGTGCCGCGTCCGGCTCCTGCTCAGAGGATCGTGGGCACGTCGGTGCTGATCGGCACCGGCAGGACGGTGGGACCCTCGGCGCGCAGGCCGGTGGCGAGGGCCGCGCCGAGTTCGTCGGGGGTCTGCACCACCTCGGTGGCGCAGCCGTAGCCGGCTGCGATCGCGGAGATGTCCAGCCCCGGCAGGTCCAGCCCGGGCACCCCCGGAGTGTCCTTCAGCTCGGCGAAGGCCTTCAGGATCGCGTACTGCTGATTGATCGGGACGACGACCACGACGGGCAGGGACAGGCGCGCGGCGGTCCAGAGCGCCTGCACCGAGTAGTGGAACGAGCCGTCGCCGATCACCGCCACCACCGGCCGGCCGCGCCCGGTGTCCCGCTCGGCCAGCGCCACCCCGATCGCGGCCGGCAGGCCGTAGCCGAGCCCGCCGCTGGCCATCGTGAAGTACGACGCCGGCCGGTTGATGCGCAGGCGGCGGCGGAGCGCGGCCAGGTTGGACGGTGACTCCTGGACCAGCACGCCGTCCGAGGGCCAGTGCGCGGCCAGCGCGGCGAACATCGCGTCGGCGCTCAGCGGCGCGGTGACCTCCGGCGGCGTCGGGGCGGCCCGAGGTGCCGGCGGTCGACGGTCGACGGCCGGGAGCAGGTCGAGCAGGGCGGCGAGGGCCAGTCCGGGGTCGCCGAGCAGGCTGTCGCCGACCGGGGCTCGGGCCGCCTCGTCCGGGTCGTCCGTGACGTGTAGCAGCCGGGCGCCCTCGGGCAGGTGGTCGCCCGGCACGTGCGGGTAGTAGCGGAACACCGGCGCGCCGACGACCAGGACGGTGTCGTGCCCGTGCAGCGCCTCCGCCAGTGGTCCGATCGCGAACGGCAGGACGCCCCGGAACTGCGGGTGGTCCTCCGGGAACACGGCCCGCTCCGGCGCCGGGGCGGACCACACCGGTGCGGCCAGCCGCTCGGCCAGCGCGACGGCCTCCGGCCAACTGCCGGAGCGGTCGACGCCGGGCCCGAACACCAGTACCGGGTCACGGCTGTCGGCCAGTATGCGGGCGAAGGTCTCCAACCGCTGCGGGTCCGGCGCGAATCGGGTCGCCACCGAGCGCGGTGCGGGCGGCGCCTCGGCGGGCTGGGCCCAGTCGTCCATCGGCAGGGAGAGGAAGACGGGCCCGACCGGGGGCTGCACGGCTGTCGCGTACGCCCTCAGCAGCGCCGCCGGGATGTCCTGCGCGCGGACCGGCTCGTAGCTCCACTTGACGTACGGCTCGGGTAGTTGGACGGCTCGCCGGTTGGTCAGTCGGGGCTCCAGCAGCAGCATTTCCCGGGTCTGCTGGCCGGCGGTGACGATCAGCGGGGTCTTGTTGTGCCAGGCCGTCACCAGGTTGCCCATGCCGTTGCCCACGCCCGGGGCGGTGTGCAGGTTGACGTGCGCGGGGGTGCCGGCCGCCTGGGCGTACCCGTCGGCCATCGCCACCGCCGTGGCCTCGTGCAGCGCGTGGACGTAGTGGAAGTCGGCTGGGAAGTCGCGCAGGAACGGCTCCTCGGTGGAACCGGGGTTGCCGAAGACGGTGGTCATGCCGAGGGCGCGGAGCACGTCGTACGTCGCGTCCCGGACCGTTGTCATCGTCGCCTGCCTCCGTCTCGCGCGCAGGAGCGACCGTGGCCGCCCTCCCGATCAGCCGAATCTATCGGGATGTGACAGACCTTTCGGGCTTTTCCGGCGTCCGAGGAGGCCTTCGGAGAGCGCTCAGGGGAGCGCGAAGGGCAGTTTGATGCCGTCGAGAGCCCGACCGCAGGCGCAGTCCTGCTCGGTGGGCAACGCGGCCACCGCGTCCAGCAGCACGTCCCGCAGGCGCTCGGTGTTGGCCGCGAAGACCCGGAAGACCTCGTCCTGGGTCACCGACTCGCCCGCCCGCACCCCGGCGTCCAGGTCGGTGATCAACGCGATCGAGGAGTAGCAGAGCGCCATCTCGCGGGCGAGTACCGCTTCCGGGTGGCCAGTCATGTTCACGACAGTGCCGCCGATCGAGGCGTACCAGCGGGACTCGGCCCGGGTCGAGAACCGTGGGCCCTCGACCACCACCACCGTCCCACCGTCCACCGCCGTGACGTCCCGGGAAGCCGCCGCGGCGAGCAGGGCGTGACGGCCCCGTGGGCAGTACGGGTCGGCGAACGGCACGTGCACCGCGCCCTCGTCGTAGTAGGTCTGCACCCGTCCGCTGGTGCGGTCGACGAGCTGGTCCGGCACCACGAACGTGCCCGGCCCCAGCTCCGGACGCAACCCCCCGACGGCGCACGGCGCCAGAACCTGGCGTACGCCGAGGGAGCGCAGCGCCCACATGTTGGCCCGGTACGGGATTCGGTGCGGTGGGAACCGGTGGTCGGAACCGTGCCGGGGCAGGAACGCGACCCGTCGCCCGGCCACCTCCGCGATGGTCACCGCGTCGGACGGCGGACCGTAAGGGGTGCCCAGCTCATGGGGGGTGCCGTCGAGGAGGGCGTAGAGCCCCGAGCCGCCGATCACCGCGAGGTCCGCCGTCGGTGCCATCGAGCCTCCGTCGCAACTGTCCGATCACCCGCCGCTCAGACCTTAGCCAGCGCCCGGGACGCAGGCTATGGTGCCAGGCATGGCGTTGACAGCGCGGCGGACACCGATGCACCGTGCGGAGGCGGCGAATGACGGAACCCGGGTGCGGGCTCACGGCTGACGGGTAGGCGGGATGCAGGGAGAGGGCCAGGCGATCGGCGGACGGGCGATGGAGTCGATGACCGGGCGGCTGCTGGTCGCGACTCCGGCGCTCAAGGACCCGAACTTCGACCGTACGGTGGTGCTGCTTGTCGCCCACGAGCCGGGCGGCGCGCTCGGCGTCGTCCTGAACCGGGCGACCGAGGTGCCGGTCGCCGAGGTGCTGGGTGACTGGAGCGACCTGGCCCGCCACCCGGCGGTGCTCTTCGAGGGCGGCCCGGTGCAACCCGACTCGGCGATCTGCCTGGCCCGGATGCGGCAACCGCTGCGCCGGCTCAAGGGCTTCCACCAGGTGTCCGGGGCGGTCGGCACGATCGACCTCTCCGTCGACCCGGAGAAGCTGCGGGAGAGCATCGGCGGGATTCGGGTCTTCGCCGGTTACTCCGGCTGGGGCAGCGGCCAGTTGGAGCAGGAGATCGCCGACGGCTCCTGGTTCCTGCTGGACGCCCTGCCCGGCGACGCCTTCGTCGACCGCCCCGACGACCTGTGGCCGATGGTGCTGCGGCGGCAGGGCGGGATGATGGCCGCGGTCGCCCACTTCCCGCCGGACGTGGCGCTGAACTGACCCGGCCGGTCGGGGACCCCGCGAGATGACCATGCCAGCCGGTCTGTGTATAGTTTCCCAGTGCCCGGGCGACCGGGACGACAGCAAGGGGCCGTGGCGCAGCTGGTAGCGCACCACACTGGCAGTGTGGGGGTCAGGGGTTCGAGTCCCCTCGGCTCCACCCTTGTTTTTGCAGGTCAGCGGCTTGGTCGGGTTCACCGGCCAGGCCGCTGACCTTTTCTGCGCCGAGACGCGCAGCTCGCCGGACCGGGCCGGTCAGGCGGCGGCCCGAGGCGAAACTGTCGGTAGGCGGACGGTGAAGGTCGCGCCGGCACCGGGCCGGCTGTCGGTGGAGATCGTCCCGCCGTGGCTGGTGACGACCTCGCGCAGGAGGGCCAGGCCCAGACCGAAGCGCCGGTCCTTGGCCCCGGCACCGCGGTGGAAGCGGTCGAAGAGGTGTCGCGCGTCGGCGGGATCGAAGCCGGCACCGCTGTCCCTGACCACCAGGTCCGCGCCGCAGCGGGAGGTGTGCAGGGCGACATCGATGCGGCCGCCGCTCGGGGTGTGCGTGAGGGCGTTGGCGAGCAGTTCACCGACCATGCGGCGCAGGGCCGAGGCGATGCCGGGGACCAGGACCGGGCTGTCCGGGACTGTCACGTGCAGCTGGACGCCCTGCTCCGCGGCGCGGTCGGCCTCGCAGTCGACGGCCTGGGCGGTGAGGAGGGCCAGGTTGACCGGCTCGGAGAGGTGACGGTCGACCGGGGTGGCGGCGAGGCGGGCGGAGAGCAGGAGCTCGTCGACGATCTCACCGAGGCGTCCGGTGGTCTCGATGAGGCGGTCGTAGTCGGCCCGGTCGGCCCCGGCGCGGCGGGCCAGGATCTGGGCGCGGGTGTGGACCTGGGCGATGGGCGTCCGGAGTTCGTGGCTGGCGTCGGCGACGAACCGACGTTGCCGTCCGAGCGCCTCGGCGAGCGGTGCCACGGCCCGGCGGCCCACGGCGATGCCCGTGAGGGCTGCCGCGGCGAGGCCGACGATCGCGGCGAGCAGGAAGGCGGCGAGCAGGTGACGCCGGTCGGAGAGTTGGAAGCGTGCGTCGAACACGGCTTGCACGACTCCCGTGCCGCGTGGCTGGGTGCGGACGTAGTAGGTCGTGCCGTTCCGGTCGACCTTGTCGCTGTGGACCTGCTGGTCGGAGGCCGCCGCGTCGATGGCGGAACGCAGGGGGAAGCCCGGTGGCGGCGGGTTCCGACCCAGGTCGGTGCGGCCGCCGTCGGACAGGATGATCCAGCTACAGGCCGGCGGCCCGTCGATGGTGCCGTGGACCACGCCGTAGCTGAGCTCTCGTTCGATCTGCTCGTGCTGGTTGTGCAGCAGGGCGGCATAGGAGATGGCGGCACCCAGGGCGAGCAGCGCCGTCATGGTGAGTCCGACGAGCAGACTGACCCGCGCCCTGGCTCGGCGCAGCATCGTGTCCTCGACGTTCACAGGCTGCCCAGCCGGTAGCCGAGGCCGTGGACGGTCCGGATCACCGAGCGGCCGAGCTTGCGGCGCAGGTAGTAGACGTACGTGTCGACCAGGGACGCCGCGGCAGCCTCGTCGAAGACTCGGCTGCGTAGCTCGGCGCGGGAGTGGACGGTGAGCGGCCGGGACGCGAGGACCCGGAGGAGCTCGAACTCGCGTGCGGACAGGGCGATCCGGGTGCCGTCGGGTAGGACGGCGTCGCGTACGGACAGGTCGAGCTGGCCTGCCCCGAACCGCAGCACCTCGGTGGAGTCGGTGACCCGGCGGCAGAGGGCCCGGATGCGGGCGCTCAACTCGTCCAGGTCGAAGGGTTTCGTCAGGTAGTCGTCGGCACCCGCGTCGAGGCCGGCGATCCGGTCCTCGACGGTGCCGAGCGCGGTCAGCAGCAGCGCCCGGGCGGCCACCGCACGCGAGCGCAGCCGGACGACCAGGTCCAGCCCGTCGAGGGCCGGTAGGCGTCGGTCGATCACCATGACGTCGTACGGCCGGGTGAGCCCCAGATGCAGACCGCGCTGACCGTCGGGGGCCTGGTCGACGACGTATCCCTCGCCGGTCAGTGTCTCGGCCACCATGCCGCGCAGCTCCGAGTCGTCCTCGACGAGCAGGAGTCGGTTCATGCTTCGATAGTGACACCGGCTCATCGAGAAGTCTCTATGTCTCGGAGAACTTGTCGCCTCAAACAAACAATTTACCGGGTTCCGACGGCCACGCGCGACGGTGTGGGCGCGGAAGTTCGGGCCTCGCGTCGGTCGATCCAGGTGAGCAGCGGCGTCGTCATGAGTGTCGTGATGAGCGCGACCACCACCAGCACGGTGAAGAGCGACGAGTTCACGATGCCCGCCTCCAGTCCCACGTTCAGGGCGATGAGCTGCATCAGGCCCCGCGCGTTCATGAGGGCGCCGACCCGCAACGCGACAGTGTTCGGCTCGCCGCGCACCCGGGCCGCGGCCCAGCAGGCGCCGAACTTGCCGACGATCGCGACGGTCACGCACGCGGCGGCGAAGCCGAGTACGGCCAGGTTGCCCAACAGCGCGAACTCGGTGCGCAGCCCGGAGTAGGTGAAGAACAGCGGCAGGAACACCGTCGCCGCGATCGGCGTCAGCGTGTCGACCACCTTGTCGGTCTGCGCCGAGCGCGGCATCACCACACCGACCGCGAAAGCGCCGAAGACCGCGTAGAGCCCGATCTCGTCGGTGTACCAGGCGACCAGGAAGAGCACCGCCACAGTGCCGAGCAGCCGCGCACCTTCGCCCGGGAACCCCATCACGTAGCCGGTCACCCGCCGCCCACCCAGCCACAGCATCACCCCGAACAGCACCGCGCCACCCACGGTGACCAGGGCCGGGCCGGCGGCGCCCGAGGCGAACGCCAGCACCGCGGCCAGCATGATCCACGCGACCATGTCGTCGACCGCGCCGCTGGCCAGGGCGAGCAACCCGAAGCGGGTGCCGGCGAGGCCGCGTTCGGTGATGATCCGGGCGAGCATCGGGAAGGCCGTGATCGCCAGCGCCACGCCGACGAACGCCGCGGACACACCGAGCGACACGCCGTCCGTGCGGATCGGGACGAAGCCCGCCATGCCCAGGACCAGCAGGATCCCCAGCACCAGAGGGGCGCTGACACCCGCGAGTGACACCGCTCCCGCCGTGCCCGCGAGCCCGGTCACCCGGTGCGAGGTGAAGGCGTACCCGGCCTGGAACATGAACAGCACCAGGCCGACCTGGCCGACCACGTACAGGATCGGCAGCAGCGGCGCGGGAAAGAGCGCGGCCTGCGCGCCCGGCCACAGCAGGCCGAGCAGCGACGGGCCGAGCAGCACCCCGGCGAGCATCTCGCTCACCACGGGTGGCTGGCCCACCTTGCCCAGGAGCCAGGCGACCAGCTTGCAGAAGAGCAGGATGACCGCGACTGCGATGAAGAACCGCGGAGCGAGCTCGGTGGGGGTCATGCGTCTGCCTCCTCGAAGAACCGGGTGCACAACTTCTGTCGCCGGGCGTCGACGACCATCCAGGTGCCGCAGACGAGCTGCGTGAACGACCGCCCCACGTCGAAGAGCCGGTCACGCTGCCGCATGAGCGCGAGCCGTTTGCGGCCAGGACCGGCGAGACCTCGGGGCGTCAGGTACGCCGGACCGCGACTCGGCAGCGAGCGGGTGTGCGCCGCCGACGAGCTGACCGAGAAGCGCCGCAGCACCTCCCGGGTGGCCGCGCGCAACTGGACGGGGGCCGAGCCACGAGCCGGACAGGCCCGGTTGGCGGTGACGCCGTACGGGATGAAATGGGCGTCCTGCCGGCGCAACGACAGCCAGCGGTCCGGGTCGAACGCGTCGTCGGCTGCGGGGCCGGTGCGCTGGTAGGCCGGATAGTTGAAGAGCAGCACCGATCCGGTGGGGAGGGCGTGATCTCCCACGGTGATCGGTCCGGAGGTGATCCGGTGTGCGATACCGAACAGCGGGTACACGCGGAGCGTCTCGTCGATGATCCGGTCGAGGGAGTCGTCCGACGTGTCCTCGACGGACCGGGCGCACAGCAGGATGTGTGTCATGGCCTCCGACATCTGCACCACCGCCGTGTTGAAGAACGCGCCCTGGAGGTACCAGGCGGTCTCCAGGGCGGTGAAGGGCGGCGGCAGCACGACCGGGCACGTCCCCGCGTCGATCCGGTCCAGCAGGTAGCGGGTCAGGCGATCCCGCCGGGACATGTGCCGCAGACTCATCCCCTTCAGCGCGGTGACCACGTCGTCCGCGTTCGCCACGATGAGGTCCCGCACCTCGCGCGGGCAGGATGCGCCGAACACCAGCTCGTACGAGACCTCGGCCCAGATCGGCATCATCAGGTCCCGTAGCCGCACGTGACTGGTGCGGCCGGTCGGGAGCGCGTCGAGGATCCGGCGGGTCGCGGCCGTCGCCAGCTCGTCGGAGCGCGGGTGGGGGACGGCCAGCACCTGACGTGTCGTCCGCGCGACCGTCTTGTACGCCTCGCCGGGCTCCAGGTGCTCCTGATGCATCTGTGGACCGGGGGCGAGCCAGTACCAGAACAGGTCCGAGAGGCCGGCCCCGCGGCTGCGCCCGTCGGCGGCCGGGTGACTGTAGACCCGCTCGAAGTCCTCCGGCCCCACCAGCGGCCCGGGAACGGGAACCCCCTCGGTCCCGTTCACCTGCTCGAAGATCCACTCCCGGAGGGCGACCACCGCCTTCATCGGGTCACCACCTGGTCGGGCGTGAGATCGGCAGGTCGCCGCGCTCCGGCCAGGGCGAGGGCCTGATCCAGCTCCCCGGTGAGTCGTTCGAGGGTCTCCCGTACGCCCTCCGACCCGCCCGCCGCGAGCCCCCGCACCACCGGGCGCCCCACCAGCACCGCCTGCGCTCCGAGCGCCAGCGCGACCACCACGTCGGTGCCGGCGCGCACACCCCCGTCGAGCAGCACCGGAATCTGCCCGTTCACGGCTGCCACGACTGCGGGAAGCGCGTCGAGCGTGGGGATCGTCCCGTCGAGCTGTCGTCCGCCGTGGTTGGACACGATCACGCCGGCGGCGCCGTGCTCGACCGCGAGGCGGGCATCCGCCGGATGCAGGATCCCCTTGAGCAGGATCGGCAGGCCCGTGACGCCTTGGAGCCACGCGATTCGGTCCCACCCCACCGTCGCGTCCATCGCGATCGGGCGCACCTGGCCTGTCGCGTCGCGCATGTTCTCGCAGGCACAGCCGGCTGGCAGGTCGGTGAAGCCGTTGCGCAGGTCACGCTCGCGTCGCCCGAACACCGGGGAGTCCACGGTCACCACGATCGCCCGGCAGCCCGCCGACTCGGCGCGCTTCACCACGTACTCGGTGAAGTCGAGGTCGGGTTGGGGGTACAGCTGGAACCACAGCGTCCCGCCCACCGCCGCGATCTCCTCGATCGGCCGGGTGGCGGCCATGCTGACCACCATCGCGGTGCCGGCCGCCGCGGCTCCCCGCGCGGTGGCGACCTCGCCCTCGACATGCGCGAGGCGATGAAAGGCCGTCGGCGCGACCAGGACCGGTGCGGCCAGCGACGTGCCGGCCACAGTGGTGCGTAGGTCCCGCTCGCCGGTCGCCCGCAGCACCCGTGGCACGATCCACCGCCGCTCGAAGGCCCGCTCGTTGGCGGCCAGGGTGCGTTCGCGCCCGGCACCGCCTTCGAAGAAGTCCTGGTGGACCGGGTCCATGTCAGCCCTCGGCACCGGAGAGGCAACGGCCGAGGAACTCCTGTAGCGGCCGTACGTGGACCTCGGGCCGATCCCACTGGTTCTCCAGGTTCTCGGCGAGGTGGTGCGTGCTGATCAGCTGACCCTCGCGGTGGTAACGGACCACCGGGTGCAGGTACGCCGCGTCGTGCGCCTGCCCCACGACATCCTGGGCGACGCGGGACACGGTGATGTCGAACGGGTCGACCTGGTCGTGGTCGGGGCCGTACTCCAGCGTGATCACGAATGCCTGGTCGTACTCGTGGTCGGCGGTCTGCAGGCCGGTCGCCACGAGGTAGTCCACCGGTACCTCCTCGTGGTACCGGGCCGCGTCTCCGGCTACGGTGAGCACGTCGGCGAGGAACCCGAACTGCTGCCACAGGGCCGAGCTGCGGTTGATCCGCTCGATGACCGCCGCGGTCATGGCCGCCGGATCGGCGGCGAGCCTGTCCGACGGCCAGTCCGTGGCGTCGTACCGGCGGGCGAGGACCCTGTGCAGTGCGCGTACGGCGTAGCGGAAGCCGTGCACGAAACCACTCGTGGACTTCTTGAAGTCGCGTACCTGCGAGATCGTTCCGGCGAAGAACAGCCCCGGGACGTTCACCGACTCCCATGCTTGCGTCTGTGCCGGAAACCGGTCCCTGATGGTGAGCTGGGGTCGGGCCGAGGCGTCGAAGATCGAGTCGTCGAATCGGAATCCCGTGCACGCCAGCACCCGGTCGTAGTGCAGTTCCTTCACGACCTCGTTGGCCCGCGAGAAGCTGAACGTGACGCGGTAGCCCGTACCGTCGCGCTCGATGCTCTTGATCGTGCCGTCGAGGATCGCGTTCGCCGACTTGAGCTGGTAGGTGTCGAGGAAGTTGTTGTTCACCGCGCGCAGGTGCCCGACGTAGTGGGTGCGCCACGCCATCCGGACCGAGCTGGGCCCCGCGAGGTGGATAAGTGTCGTGGTCTCCATGAGGCTGTCGGCGGTCTCGAAGGCGGAGTTGCCCTTACCGATGATGAGCACCTTCTGGTCGAGATAGTCACGGGGCTCGACGCTCATCACGTCGTACCCCTCGGCCAGCTCGAATCCGGGGATGTCCGGGCGGTAGGTCTTCGACACACCGGTGGCGACGATCACCGCGCGGGCCTGCCAGCGCCGGTCGCCGGCCTCGACCGTGAACACGTCGTCGCGCTTGGACACGCGCGTCACCCGGGTGCCGTAACTGACCTTGACGCCCGTCTTCGCGGCGAAGTCGGCGAGGTATCGCACCATCACCTCGGCGTCGGGGAAGTACCGCTCGGTGTACTGCGTGAACAGCAGCGCCGGATCGTCGGTGAGCAGGGAGTTCCAGTCGAGCCGCAGATTCAGCTCGGGGTCGTCGGTGCCTGTGTGCGGTTTGTTGATCGAGATGAGTTGGCGGTGTCGCGGATAGGTGGCGAAGAACGCCCCCGGCCCGTCGGCGCCCTCCAGCACCACGTAGTCACGCGTGCCGTCGGCCTCGAGCAGGGCGGCGAGCTGAAGACCGGCCGGACCGGCCCCGATGATCAGGTAATCAAGCGTCACGGCGCTCACCGTACGAGTCGGAAATCAGAGATTTTTCAAGCTCTTCCAGAATCTCGACAGCCGTTCGTACGTCCCCGTCGAGTGGTCGGTCCGGATCGATCGGGGCGATTGCCTCCTCCAGGGCCCGCAGAGCACGGTCGCAACCCGCCGCCGTCGGGCGGCGCGCTCCGACATGCACCGCCTGGCGCAGACCCAGTCCCAGCGAACCGGTGATCAGGCGCAGGAGTTCCGCCTGGTCCAGGGCACGGAGCGCGGCCTGGGTGCCGAGCGGGATGACGTCCTGGTTGTGCAGGTTGGTCGGGAGGCTCTGCGTGCTCGCGGGTACGGTGTCCCGCCTGATCTCGGTGATGAGCGCGGTCGACGCGAGCTGGACGCCCTGTAGCCCGTGCTGCTGACCCGGCCCCGCCGCGAGCATCGGTGGCAGCCCGCCGTTGCGACCCGGATCCACCAGCAGGTCGAGCTGGCGCTCCGCGAGGTTGCCGACCTGGGCGATCACCATGGTCAGGACGTCGGCGGCGAAGGCAGCGGGCTGTCCGAAGAAGTTGCCGCCGTGCACGACCCTGTCGTCGGCCGGGAAGAACAGCGGGTTGTCGCTGACCCCGCCGAGGTCCGCCGCCACGACGCCGTCGACATAGCGCAGGGCGTCCTCGGCCGCGCCGAGCAACTGTGGCGCGCAGCGGATGCTGTACGGCTCCTGCAAGGGTCTGGTGCCCGACGCCCGCAGACCGACGCAGGTCGCCCGCATCGCGGCGCCGACCTCGATGGCGCCCCGGTGACCGTAGGCGGCCAGGAGGGCGCGATCGAGGAACTGCGGGTCGCTGCCGAGCAGATCGGCCAGGAGGCAGCTCAACGTCTGCACCACGCGGTGCGAGGCGCGGACCCGGTCCAGGGCGAGGGTCAGCGCGGCGGTGGTCAGCGACGTGCCGTTGACGAGCGCGAGCGCGTCCCGGCCGTCGAGCGGCAGCGGTTCCAGGCCCGCCTTCGCCAGTGCCTCCCCGGCGGGCATCCGGACGCCGTCCAGATAGGCGTGTCCGCGCCCGCGCAGCGCCTGGGCGGCGGCACCGAGCGGAATCAGGTCGCCGCTGGCCCCCACGGAACCGAGCCGGGGCATCGCCGGTGTGAACGTCGTGCCGAGCATGGCCGCGAGCGCGTCGATCACGTGCGGCGAGACCCCGGACGCGCCCCGGGCCAGAGACCAGGCGCGGACCAACAGCGTCGCGCGTACGACGTCCGGGGCGAGGTCCGGACCCTGGCCCGCGCCGAGGTGGGCGAGGGTGTTGTCGGCCTGGTCGCGTTGGTCGGCTCGACCCGCGTACCCGACGAGTGCCCCGAAACCGGTGGTGGCACCGTAGATCGCCCGGTCGTCGCCGAGTGCCTTGCCCAGGAATGCGCGGCCGGTCGTCACCCGGTTGCGTACCTCTTCGCCCACCACGACCGTGACCGGGCCTGCTGCGGCGCGCAGGTCGGCGGGGCGCAGCGGCGCTGCCAGATCCACCTGAATCGTCATGGAAGCGGATGCTACGAACAGCTTCTCAGAGCGTTCTGAAATCGCCTCAGTAAATTGCGCCGCATGACGCACGATTGCCTGATCATCGGAGCCGGGCCGGCGGGTCTGCAGCTCGCGGCCCTGCTCGAGCGCGACGGTCACGACTATGTGGTGCTCGAGGGCGGCCCCCGGGCGGGCATGTTCTTCGAGACCTATCCCCGGCACCGCCAGCTGATCTCGATCAACAAGGTGTGGACCGGCTCGGAGGATCCGGAGTTCAATCTACGGTCGGACTGGAACTCGTTGCTGACCGACGATCCGGCGCTGCTCTTCAAGAACTACAGCAGGCGCTACTTTCCGGCCGCGGACGATCTGGTGCGTTATCTCGCCGACTTCGCGCGGGGTTTGCGCGTCCGTTACGACACCCGGGTGACAGCCGTGTCGAAGGCCGGCGACGTCTTCACGGTACGGGCCGGCGACGACACCTGGACGGCACGGCGAGTCGTCGTCGCCACCGGCGTCTCTCAGCTCTACGTGCCGCCGATCGAGGGCGTGGACCTGGCCGAGCGTTACGACACGGTGAGCGTCGACCCCGCCGATTTCGTCAACCAGCGGGTGTTGATCCTCGGTAAGGGCAACTCGGCCTTCGAGACCGCGGACGCGCTCGTCGAGACCGCCGCCACGATTCACGTCGCCGGGCCGCACAGCATCAAGCTGGCCTGGCAGTCCCACTACGTCGGTCACCTGCGCGCGGTGAACAACAACTTCCTGGACACCTATCAGCTGAAGTCGCAGAACGCTGTCCTGGACGGCACTGTGGAGCACATCAGCCAGCGGGAGGGCGGTGGGTTCCGGGTGCTCCTCCGGTACGCCCGGACGGTCGAGAACCTGCGTGAACTCGAGTACGACCGGATCATCCTCTGCACCGGGTTCCGCTTCGACGCGTCCATCTTCGCCGAGTCCGCCCGGCCGGAGCTGGTCATCAACGATCGGTTCCCGGCGCAGACGCCGGCCTTCGAGTCGGTGAACATTCCCGGTCTGCACTTCGCCGGCACCCTCAGCCAGCAGCGTGACTTCAAGAAGTCCACGAACGGCTTCATCCACGGCTTCCGCTATGCCACCCGCGCGCTGCACCACATCCTGCGCGAGCGGCACCACGGGCAGCCCTGGCCGTCCCGGCAGATCGCCCTGACGCCGGAGGCGATCGCCGACTCGATAATCGCCCGGATCAACGTGACCTCGGCGCTGTGGCAGCAGTTCGCGGTGCTCGGCGACGTCATCACGGTCGAGGACGAGACCGCCCGCTACCGCGAGGAGATGCCGGTCGCCTACCTGCGGGAGGCGGAACCGGACGTGTTCGCGTTCCTGGTGACCCTGGAGTACGGCCCCGACCACGACCAGGTCGACCCGTTCGACGTCACCGTGCCGCGTCCGGCCGAGAACGACGCGAACGCCGCGCACGACGCCAGCTATCTCCACCCCGTCGTGCGGGTGCTACGCGACGGGCAGGTCGTCGCCGAGCACCACCTGGCGGAGAACCTGGAGAACAACTGGGACCTGCCGACCGTGCACCGGCAGCCCCTCGAGGTCTTCGTCAAGGGCGTCCTCGCCGATGTCCGATGACGTCTGGCCGCAGCCCGTCCTCGACCTCCTGACCGCCGGCGGGGACCGGCCGGTCTTCGAGGACGGGCCGGTCGTCACGTCCGCAGCGGAGATGGCGGGTCTGATCCGGCGCATCGCGGCCGGGCTGCGCTCCTTGGGCGCGGGGCCAGGAGTGGGTGTCACGCTCGATCTGCCGGTCACCGCAGCCGCCTTCGCCGCCACGGTTGCCGCCTTCGCCGTGGGGGCGCGGGTGTCCGGGTGGCGTGCCGACCTGAGCCCGGCACAACGTGCCGGCGCCCTCGTGGTCGACTCGGCTCGGCTGGCCTCGCTCGCCGAGCACCCCGACGACGGGCTGCCACTCGTCGCGGCGGGACGGCCCGATGATCCCGCGCGGATCATCTGGACCAGTGGGAGCACGGGGACGCCGAAGGGCGTGGTCCAGAGCTATGCGGCCATGTCGGCGGCCTGGGTGCCGTACCCGGACCGGTGGCCCCCGGCCATCGCCGACCTGGCCACCCGGTTGCAGCGCTACCTGGTCTTCGGCTCGCTGGCCAGTCAGGTGATGCTGGAGTACGGCGTCCTCGCCCTCGCGGCGGGCGGCACCCTCGTCGTGGCACCCCGGCCGGTCTTCCCGGCTGCCCTGGTCGAGCACCGCGCCACCGCGAGTGTGATCACGGTCGGCAAGTTGCACCAACTGATCCGGGACCAACAGGCCCACCCGGTCGACCTGAGTCACCTGCGTGCGCTGATGGTCTCCGGGTCGCCCCTCGCGCCGGGCCGACTGGCGGAGGCGCTCGACGTACTGGGTCCGGTGCTCTTCCACGGCTACGGTCAGACCGAGACGTCGATGATCGCGATGGCGACCCCCGGCGAGATGGTGGCGAACGCGGCCACGCTCGCCACTGTCGGTCGTCCGGCCGTGGAGGTCTCTGTCCGCGATGGGGAGATCTACGTCCGCGCCCCCGCGCAGGCATCGTCGTACTGGCAGGACCCGGACGAGTCGGCCGAGGTGTTCGTGGACGGCTGGGTGCGGACCCGTGACCTGGGTGAGCTCGATGCCGACGGTTACCTGCGGCTGCTCGGGCGCACCCGGGACGTGATCATCGTCAACGCGCAGTTGGTCCACGCCGGAGCTGTGGAGCGGGCGCTCGCCTCCGATGCCGCGATCGCCGAGGCGTACGTCGTCGGCGGTCCGGACGAGACGACCGGCGAGGCCGTGCACGCCTTCGTGGTGCCGGCGGCCGGGAGGACGCCTGATCCGGACCTGCTGCGCAAGCTCGTGGCCGTACAGATGGGCGATCTTGCCGTGCCCCGAACCGTCACGGTCGTCGACCGGGTCCCGCTCGCCGCCAGCGGCAAACCCGACAAGAGTCAACTCCGGTAGCTCCGGTAGCGCGAAACGCAGGACGCCCGGACCGGTTCCCCGGTCCGGGCGTCCTGCTGTCGCCGCCCGGCTACTGGCCGAAGCGGGCCCGGATGTCGTACTCGTAGGACGCCTTCTGCCAGATCACCGAGAACCGGCCCGTCGGGCTGGACGCCGGCTGCGCGTAGCGCCCGTCCGGAGCGATGATCTCGGCCGCCCCGAACGCGCCGTCCTGCCCGATCGTCCTGGCCTGCACCTGGGTGGTCGAGAAGTCCGGGCTGGGGGTGTTCCAGGTGACGAGACCGTCGCCGTCGTCGTCGAGGGTGATCTTCGGCCAGTCGCCGACGCCGAGTCGGGTGACAGTGCCGAGGACGCCGGTGCTGGAGATCGAGCGGGCGAAAACCTGCCTACCGTCGGACGTCCAGCGACCCCAGGTCAGCACCGCGTCGCCGTCCAGATCACCGGCGAGTTCGTCGAAGAGCGTCAGCTCGTGGGCGGCCGGCGAGACGCTGATGACACTGCCCAACGTGTCGGTGCGGCTGAGCTGCCGCACGCGCAGGCGGGGCAGCTCACCCGCCTTCGACCACCGGTAGCTGATCACCGCGTCCCCGTCCCGGTCCACGGCGAGCGAGACGCTGGCGTATCTCACGTCGGTGGCCCGGCCGGCGATGACGCGCAGGGCGGAGACCCCCTCCGGGCGGACCCGGCGCGCGACGACCCGCTCGTAGCTCTCCGTCCAGGCCACGAGGGCGGTTCCGGTGCGGTCGACGCCCACGACCGGCTGGTCCACACCGACACCGAGGGTCAACTCCGGACCAAGCGAGCTGTCCGCGCCGAAGTAACGGGCCTTCGTCGTGTACGTGCCGTCGCGGATCTCCGTCCAGGTGACCAGCGCCAGTCCCGACGGGTCGACCGCGACGGCCGGACTGACCCCGTGCCACGTGGCGATCATCTGGAGCGGACCCAGTTCGCCGGTGGCGGACACGCGGCGTCCCGCCACGAGACCGTCCTGCGTCCACACCACGGCGGAGTCGCCGTCGTCGTCGGACGCCACCTTGGGCCAGGACGCGGACGCGCCGAGCGGCGAGAGCGTCTGGACCGGACCCGGTACGCCGTCGACCGAGACCGTCTGGGTCTTCACCTGGTCGTAGCAGCCGCTCGCGTTGCTGTCGCAGCCCGCCCAGGCCAGCAGTGCGTCGCCCTGCCGGTCTACCGCGACGAAGGGCTGGTCCTGCCCGCTCCAACCGGCCTCCGACACGACCTGGATCGGCGACCACGTGGCCGCCCACGCGGGTGCCGGAACGGCGGCCAGGGCCGCCAACACGCCGACCACGCCGGCGGTGAGCTGTCGCGTACGCCGTCGGGTCGCTGATCTGTCTGATCTGTCCGGTCTGTGCACCGTCGCCCCCTCGATCGATGAACGTGCTTGATCAAGGGGCATGATGCCATCGACCGGGCCACACCGCTTGCCGGCAGCCGAGACGCGAAACGCCCCGACCGGATGGTCCCGGTCGGGGCGTTCTCGACTGTATGTCCGGTAAGGGGTTGATCAGCCCTGACGGCTCTTCCACTGCGGGTTCGCGCGGTTCACCACGACCACCCGGCCGCGACGACGGACCACCACCGAACCGGGCTTCTGCTTCAGGGAACGCAACGAGCTACGTACCTTCATGTCTGCCTCCTCGGCCTGGGGTCTGGCCTTCATTCGGTACCGGTTATCGGAACGCCGGGGACCGCCGCGCGATTCCCGCGCCCCGGGCGTCGAACCTTTGGCCCTCCGCGCCCGTACCACTACCCGGGAGGTCAAGCCATGAGCGTGCGTCGGATGCTCGTCACGGTGCTGGTCGCCGTGGCGGCGGCACCGCTGGGCGCGGCACCGGCCTGGGCGCACGGCGCCCCCACCGACCCCGTCAGCCGGGCGGCGGCCTGCGGACCCGAGGGCAGGTACGCCTCCACCAGCGCCTGCCGAGCGGCCGTGGCGGCGGGCGCGGCGGTGCGGGAATGGGACAACGTACGCGTCGCGGCGATCAACGGTCGGGACCGGGAGCGGATTCCGGACGGCGAACTGTGCAGCGGTGGGCTCTCCGCGTACCGGGGGCTGGACCTGCCCCGCACCGACTGGCCGAGCACCCGGTTGACCACCGGCGCGACGTTCACCTTCCGGTACCGGACCACCATCGAGCACAAGGGCACCTTCCGGCTCTACGTCACCACAGCCGACTACGACCCCGGCAAGCCGCTGACCTGGTCGGATCTGGAACCGCGTCCGTTCCTGACCCGGACCGACCCGCCCGTGCGGGCCGGGGCGTACCAACTGGCCGGCCGGCTGCCGACGGGTCGCACCGGGCGTCACCTGATCTACACGATCTGGCAGAACTCCAACACCCCGGACACCTACTACTCCTGCTCCGACGTGGTCTTCACGGCCCCGCCCGGCACCGAGAAGCGCGCCGCCACGACGAAGGCCTCCGCGCGTACCCCCGCCAGCCGGCCGGCCGCCACGGAGTCGGCGGTGGCGGCGGCGGCCGACCCGGGCGTGCCGGTGGCGTCGGTGACCGACCTCGACGGCCGGTGGCCGGTACTGGCCGGAGCCGCCGTCGTGCTGGTCCTGGCGGTGCTGATCGGCGTGGGCCGGCGGCGGCGTGAGCCCGTCGTGCCGGCGGGACGACGGTGCGAGGTGCGCAACCACCGCGCCGGGCGGCGCCGGATCTGGTGACCCGGCCGCCCGTACTGCGGCGGTCAGCCCAGCAGCCGGTCGATCTCGGCCAGGTCCTCGGCGCTCAGGTCGAGGTTGTGCACGGCAGCGATGTTGGTCTCCAACTGCTCGACGCTGCTCGCCCCGATGATGAGGCTGGTCATCCGCGGGTCGCGCAGCGCCCAGGCCAGCGCGAGCTGGGCCAGGGACTGGCCGCGCCGCTCGGCGACCGCGCCGAGCCCGCGGATGGTGGCCATCTTCTCGTCGTCGAGGTCACTCTCGTTGAGGAAGACGCTGGTCCGCACCCGCGAGTCGGCCGGGATGCCCTTGAGGTAACGGTCCGTCAGCAGGCCCTGAGCGAGAGGGCTGTACGCGATGCAGCCGGCACCGACCTGCTCCAGCGTGTCGAGCAGGCCGTCGTCCTCGGTCCAGCGGTTGAGCATCGAGTACGACGGCTGGTTGATCAGCAGCGGCGTGCCCAGCTCGCGCAGGATCGCCGCAGCCTTCGCGGTCTGCTCCGAGTTGTAGTTGGAGATGCCCACGTAGAGCGCCTTGCCGGAGCGGACGATCGCGTCCAGCGCGCCCATCGTCTCTTCCAGCGGGGTGTCCGGGTCGAAGCGGTGCGAGTAGAAGATGTCGACGTAGTCCAGGCCCATCCGGCCCAGCGACTGGTCCAGCGACGAGATCAGGTTCTTGCGCGAGCCCCACTCGCCGTACGGGCCGGGCCACATGAGGTAGCCGGCCTTGCTGGAGATGACCAGCTCGTCGCGGTACGCCTTCAGGTCGGTGGCGAGCATCCGGCCGAAGTTCTCCTCCGCCGAACCGGGCGGCGGGCCGTAGTTGTTGGCCAGGTCGAAGTGGGTGACGCCCAGGTCGAACGCGCGTCGGACGATGTCGCGCTGGCGCTCGTACGGGCGGTCCGGGCCGAAGTTGTGCCACAGCCCGAGGGAGACGGCGGGCAGCCGCAGGCCACTGCGTCCACTGCGCCGGTAGGTCATGGTGTCGTAGCGGTCTTCCGCGGCGAGGTAGGTCACGATCATGAGCCTAACCGCGGTCGGACGTGCCCGAGATCGGGCGTGGGAAGTCGGACGTCGGGGTAGTTTCGACGCGACGACCGGTCCCGGACCCGCAGAAAGTGAACGACGTGGACGACATCACCGCACTGATCCTGGACGACCACGCCGCCTTCCGGCGCGGCTTCGCCCGCCTCGACGACGCCCGCGACGAGCAGGAACTGCTGGCCATCTGGGACGCCCTCGCCCTGCACCTCGACATCCACGCCGAGGCCGAGGAGGCGATCCTCTACCCGCACCTGGTCAAGCACGGCGACGACGGCGAGGACGAGACCGCCGACGCCATCGGCGACCACAACAAGATCCGGGATGCCATCGCCGAGTCCAAACTGCACCCGGTCGGCTCGAAGCCCTGGTGGGAGGCTGTCGGCACGGCCCGCCGGGAGAACAGCGAGCACCTGGCCGAGGAGGAGGACGAGGCGCTGCCCGACTTCCGCCGGCACGCCGGCTTCGAACTGCGCGCCGAGCTGGGGCAACGCTGGCTGACCTTCTACGGCGAGCACAAGAACGGCCGTGACCTTGCGTTCCGCGACAAGGACCCGCAGGGGTACGTCGCCGACCACCGCTGAGATCTCCCCGGTACGGGGGAGTCGCGCGCCCGCCCGACGGCAGCAGAATGATCCGATGACCCTCCGCGCGGTGCTGGCCCCGCTGGTCGCGGGCAGCACCTGGCGACGCGGCGTCTTCCTGCTGCTGGGCGGCGTGCTGGCCCTGCCGTACGGCGTCCTCGCGGTGACCTTCGCGCAGATGTTGCGTGACTCGGCGATTCCCCGCCCGCTGGTGTACGTCCTGCTGGTGATCGCCGCGCTGATCGCCGTGGTGCCCTTGCTGCTGGACGGCAGTCGGGCGCTGGAGATCGCCGCCGTACGGGCGCTGCTCGGCGTCGACCTGCCCGACCCGGCCCTGGGACACCGCGGCGACCGGGAGAGCCGCCTGCGCAGCGCGCTCTGGATCGCCACGCACCTCATCGTCGGCGCAGTGGTGATGATCGCGCTGTTCAGCGCCCTGCCGATGGCGCTGGCCTTCATCGCGCAGCAGTTCGGTGTCGGCGACGAGCTGACCAGCCGGGAACGGTTCGGGCCGTTGGACGGGCGGGACAGCGGCTGGCTCACCCTCAGCGGGGTCGCCCTGCTGGTCGGCCTCGGCTACGCCGTGGCCGGGCTCGGCGCGCTCGCCGTGTCGATGGCTCCGGTGCTGCTCGGTCCCGCCCAGGCGGAGCGGATCGCCGCCCTGGAAGTGCGGGCCACCCGGCTCGCCGAACGCAACCGGCTGGCCCGCGAACTGCACGACTCCGTCGGTCACGCGTTGACCGTGGCGACCCTCCAGGCCGGCGCCGCCCGCGAGGTGCTCGACACCGACCCGGAATTCGTCCGGCGCGCGCTGGCCGCCATCGAGGACGCCGGCCGGACCGCGATGGACGAGCTGGACCACGTGTTGGGGCTGCTCCGCGAGACCGGCGGTGACCGGCCGTCGGTGGCGCCACAGCGTACGCTCGCCGACCTGGACCGGCTGGTCACCGACGCCCGCGCGGCCGGGCTGACGGTCTACGACAGCCGCGCCGGCGACCCCGCGGCGGTGCCCGCGGTGGTCTCCCGGGAGGGTTACCGCATCGTCCAGGAGGGACTGACCAACGCCGCCCGCCACGGCCACGGGCCGGTGACGCTGCGGCTCGACCTGCACCGCGATGCTCTGGAGTTGGAAATGGAAAATGCCCTCGGCCGACAGCGTCGCTCCGATCCGGGGCGGGGCGGGCGGGGCCTGGACGGTATCCGGGAACGGGTGCTGCTGCTCGGCGGCCGGCTCACCGTCGGCCCGGACGGCGACCGCTGGCTCGTCCGGGCCCGCCTGCCGTACGAGGACGCGCGATGAGCACCGGCGTGCTGATCGTCGACGACGACGAGCTGATCCGGGTCGGGCTGCGGGCCATCATCGACGCGCAACCCGATCTGCGGGTGCTCGCCGAGGCCGCCGACGGCGCAGAGGTGCCGCCCCTGGTCGCCCGCCACCGCCCGGACGTGGTGCTGATGGACGTGCGGATGCCCGGCATCGACGGTATCCAGGCCACCCGACACCTGCTGGCGACCTCCGCCGACCCGCCCCGGGTACTGGTGGTCACCACGTTCGCCAACGACGAGTACGTCTACGAGGCGCTGCGCGCCGGAGCGTCCGGCTTCCTGCTCAAGCGAGCCCGACCGGCGGAGGTCGTCGAGGCGGTCCGGGTCGTCGCGGCGGGGGAGTCGCTGCTGTTCCCGGCCGCGATCCGCCAGCTCGTCGGCGCGTACGGGCCGGCGGGTGGGGACCGTCTGCGCGCCGCGCGCCTCACCGAGCGGGAGGCCGAGGTGCTGCGGCTCATGGCGACCGGCCGGTCCAACCCGGAGATCGCCGCCCACCTGGTCGTCGGAGTGGAGACGGTCAAGACGCACGTCGGCAACGTGTTGGCCAAGCTGGGCGTCCGCGACCGCACCCAGGCGGTCATCGCCGCCTACGAGTCCGGCTTCGTCACCCCGTCCGGCTGACCGGCCGTTCCCCCGGCCGGGGGAGCCGGTTCACCGTCGCCCGGGAGGAAACCGGTCGCCGATCGGTCGAGGCTGAGAGCATGACGACGATCGACGACGTTCGAACCCGTACCGACTCCCGCTGGCCCGACCGGCTCGCCCCGCTCGCCGCCGCCTGGCTCGGCCTGTGGGGTGTACTCGCCCTGGTCGGCACGCTCACCGGCGCCGGCTACCCGTTCGGCCCGAACGACCCGCACGGCGGTGACGTCAGCCTGCTGCGCCTGGTGCCGGTGGAGGTGGCCACCCCGATCTTCGCCGGTGTCCTGCTGACCGCCGCCGTGGCCGCCCTGGCCATGAGCCGCCCGGCGGTACGCCCACCCGGCCCCCTGCGGGCGCTGCTCGCCGGCTACGGCTGGGCGGTCGCGTTCGTCCTCGCCGTGGTCGTGCCGGACGTCCGCGTGCTGGTCATCCTCGGCTACCTGCCGATCCTGATCGTCGGCGCGCCGTTCGGCTGGCCGCCGGTCGACTACTCCGACATCTTCAACTGGGCCCTGTTCGGCCGGTTCGCCGCGCTGCTCGGCGGGCTGCTGCTGGCCGGGGCGATGCTCGCCTGGCAGCGCCGCACCGCCCGGGCCTGCGTCTCCTGTGGGCGGGACGACACCGACCGTGGCTGGACCACCCCGACCGCCGCCGCTCGCTGGGGTCGGTGGGCCGCCGGCATCGCGGCGGTCATCCCGGTGACGTACGCGGCGATCCGGTTCGCCTGGGCGGCCGGCATCCCGCTGGGCATCTCCCGGGAGTTCCTGACCGAGATGCAGGACAGCGGGCTGGTCTGGGCCGGGTTCGGGCTGGCCGCCTTCGCCACCGCCGGCGCGATCCTCACCCTTGGACTGGTGCAGCGCTGGGGTGAGCGGTTCCCCCGCTGGATGGTCGGGCTCGCCGGTCGGCGGGTGCCGGTGAAGCTGGCCGTGGTGCCGGCGGGCCTGGTCGCCATCTCCGTCACCGCGGCGAGCTTCGGCCTGCTCAGCAACCCCCAGTTCTGGGAGCTCACCGGCGGGACCAGCCTGACCGCGGCGCCGATGCTGCTCTGGCCGGTGTGGGGCGTTGCGCTCGGCGCGGCGACGTACGCGTACCACCTGCGCCGTCGGGGCACCTGCCGGCGCTGCGGCCGGGGCTGAGGGTGGCAGTGGGGGTGCCACCCGAAGCCGGAGGTGCCCCCGCGAATGTGAGCTAGCGTTACTCGGGTGACTGCGCCTACCCCGGTAATCCCGGTTCCACCGGCCGACCTGCCCGGCACGCTCGGCGCGCTACGGGCGGCCGGTCACCAGTACCGCACCGTCAAGCAGGAACTCCGCGACAACCTCCTCGCCCGGATGCGTTCGGGCGAGACCCGTTTCCCCGGCATCGTCGGCTACGACGACACCGTCCTGCCCGAGGTCGAGCGTGCTCTGCTCGCCGGGCACGACATGGTGCTGCTCGGCGAGCGCGGCCAGGGCAAGACCCGGCTGATCCGCGCCCTGGGCGCGCTGCTCGACGAGTGGACGCCGGTCATCCCCGGCTCGGTGCTCAACGAGCACCCCATGCACCCGCTGACCCCGGCGTCCCGTGCCCAGGTCGCCGAGGCCGGCGACGAGTTGCCGATCGGCTGGCTGCACCGCTCGATGCGCTACGGCGAGAAGTTGGCGACCCCGGACACCAGCGTCGGTGACCTGATCGGTGACGTCGACCCGATCCGGATCGCCCAGGGCCGCACCCTCGGTGACCCGGAGACCATCCACTTCGGGCTGGTGCCGCGGACCAACCGGGGCATCTTCGCCGTCAACGAGCTGCCCGACCTGGCCGAACGCATCCAGGTGGCGCTGCTCAACGTGCTCGAGGAGCGAGACATCCAGGTCCGGGGCTACCAGCTCCGGCTGCCACTGGACCTGCTCCTGGTGGCCAGCGCCAACCCGGAGGACTACACCAACCGAGGCCGGATCATCACTCCGCTCAAGGACCGGTTCGGCGCGGAGATCCGTACCCACTATCCGGTCGACCTGGAGTTGGAGCTGGCGTTGATCCGCCAGGAGGCGGATCTGGTCGCGGCCGTCCCCGAGCATGTGCTGGAGGTGCTGGCCCGTTTCGCCCGCGCGGTGCGGGAATCCCCGTCGGTGGACCCGCGCTCCGGAGTTTCCGCTCGATTCGCGATCGCCGCCGCTGAGACGGTTGCCGGTGCCGCGCTGCGTCGTGCCGGCCTGCTCGCCGCCTCCGACGACGCGGACGGTCGGCCGGAGGCCGCGGTGGCCCGGGTCGGTGACGCGGTGTCGGTGACCAGCACGCTGCGGGGCAAGGTGGAGTTCGAGAGCGGCGAGGAGGGGCGGGAGATCGAGGTCCTGGCTCACCTGCTGCGGACCGCGACCGCCGAGACGTTCCGCGCCCACCTGGCCGGGCTCGACCTGTCCGGGTTCACCGCCCTCGTCGAGGACGGGGCGGCGATCGAGACCGGGGAGCTGGTCGGTTCCGCCGAGCTGCTGCGCCAGGTGGGCACCGTGCCCGGCCTGGCAAAGGTTCTCGACCGGCTCGGCCTGGGCGACGCGCCCACCCCGGAGGAGGCCGCCGCGGCCGTCGAGTTCGTGCTGGAGGGGTTGCACCTGACCCGCCGGCTCGGCAAGGACGTCACCGAGTCGGGGCGCACCGTCTACGGCGGCCGGGGCTGACCATGGCCGGCAACCGGTTCCGGTACGGGCAGTGGAACGGCGGCCCCGATCCGCTGGCACCCCCGTACGACGTGCGTGAGGCGGTGGACGCGGTCGGCGCCGAGGTGCTGGCCGGCGGCAGCCTGCGGCAGGCGCTGCGCGATCTGCTACGCCGTGGTCCGCAGGGGCGTGGCGGGTTGGACGACCTGGCCGCCCGGGCGCGACGGCTGCGCCGCGAGGCGCTTCGTCGCGGCGACCTCGACGGCGCGGTGACCCGGGCACAGGCCCTGCTCGACCAGGCCCTCGCCGCCGAACGTGACGAACTGCGGGGGCGCGACGACGACGGCGCGCGGTTCGCCGAGTCGGTGCTGGACAACCTGCCCCGCTCCACGGCCCGTGCGGTCGAGGAGCTGTCCGGCTACCAGTGGGCCAGCGAGGACGCCCGTCGTTCGTACCAGCAGATCCTCGACCAGCTCCGGGACGACGTCCTCGGTCAGCGCTTCGCCGGGCTGCGCGACGCGGTGCGCGCGTCCGCCGACCCGGCCGCGCAGCAGCGGCTCGCCGAGATGATGCGGGACCTGAACGACCTGCTGGCCCGGCACGGCCGCGCGGAGGACACCACCGACGCGTTCGCCGAGTTCATGCGGCGGCACGGCGACTTCTTCCCCGAGAAGCCCGAGACGGTCGACGAGTTGATCGACGTGCTGGCTCGCCGTTCGGCGGCGGGTGAGCGCCTGATGAACTCGCTGTCCGACCGGCAGCGCGCCGAACTGGCCGGTCTGATGCAGCAGTCGCTCGGCGACCGCCTCGCCGGTGAGCTGTCGGCGCTCGACGCGAACCTGCGGGCGCTGCGGCCGGACCTGCGCTGGGGGCGCGGCGAGCGGGTCCGGGGCGACCAGCCCCTGGACTACGCGGACGCGGCCGGGGCGCTCGGTGAGATCGGTGAGCTGGACGACCTGCTGGACCAACTCGACCAGGAGCACCCCGGGGCCACGCTGGACGACGTGGACGTCGACGCGGTCGCCCGGACGCTGGGCCGGGACGCGGCTGACGACGTCCGCCGGTTGCGTGAGCTGGAACGGGAGTTGCGCCGGCAGGGCTGGGTGGGCCGGGACGCGGACGGGCTGACGCTGAGTCCGAAGGCGTTGCGCCGGCTCGGTGGCACCGCGCTGCGGCGGGTCTTCGCCGACCTGACGGCCGGGCCACGGGGCCAGCACGACCTGCGGTCGGCGGGTGCGGCCGGCGAGGTCAGCGGTGCGTCCCGCCCCTGGGAGTACGGCGACGAGCAGCCGTTGGACGTGGTCCGCACGCTCACCCGGGCGGTGCGCCGGGCCGGGCCGACGGTTCCGCTGCACCTCGAAGCGGACGACTTCGAGGTGGTGGAGACCGAGAAGCGTGCCTCGGCGGCGGTGGTGCTCTGCGTCGACCTGTCGTACTCGATGATCTCTCAGGGTCGTTGGGGGCCGATGAAGCAGACGGCCCTGGCGTTGGCGCACCTGATGGAGACGCGTTTTCCGCAGGACGCCCTGCAGATCGTCGGCTTCGGCCGGGAGGCGACGACGCTCACCCAGCAGGAGCTGGCCGCCGTGGAGCCGGATCTGGAACAGGGCACCAACCTCCAGCACGCGCTGCGGTTGGCCGCCCGGCACCTGCGCCGCCATCCGGACGCCGAGCCGATCGTCCTGGTGGTCACCGACGGGGAGCCGACCGCACACCTGGACCCGGACGACGGGGAGGCGCTGTTCCACTGGCCGCCCCTGCCGGAGACGATCGAGGCGACGGTCCGCGAGGTGGACCGGCTCAGCCGCTACGGCGCCACGCTCAACCTGTTCATGCTCGGCGACGATGACGGCCTGCGGCGTTTCATCGACGCGGTGGCCCGACGCAGCCGTGGCCGCATGTTCACCCCCGACACGGACGACCTGGGCGAGTACGTCGTGTCCGACTACCTCCGGTCCCGCCAGTCCCGCCGCTGAACGTCCACCGTGTCGATCGAGGGGTTGTGGTGGGTGGCGAATGCCGCTCGTCCGGGTGAACCGGGCACCACAAGGCCATGATCGACACGGTGGGCGGGTGGGGTGGGGGTGTGGTGGACAGTGGCGGGTTGCGGCGGGCCTATGACGGGGTGTTCGCCGAGATCGACGGGGCGACGTTCGGGCCTGCGCCGCAGGGGCAGCTCAGCGCCGAGCAGATCGTCGCGCACCTCGTCGCCAACGACGAACTGATGATCCAGGCGAGCGAGGCGTTGCTCGCGGGGTCGCCGTTCGCCTACTACGAGCTGGAGGAGGACATCCACCGTCCGCAGCTCGACGCGTTGGCCGCCGAGCAGGGTGGACTGCGTGGTCTGGCGGCCCTGCTGCACGACACCAGTGACCGGCTCTGCGGACTGGTCACCGAACTCGGCCTGGCATCGGAGGCGCCGGTGGAGACCCACCTGCGCGAGGGCTTCGACCTGATCGTCGACGAGCCGTTGCCCTGGTCCCGCACGCTCGACCTGCACGCCCGGGTTCACCTCCCCAAACACCAGGCCCAGCTCCACATGCTCCGCCGCTGACCCACCCCGGGACCTCGCCGATCTTGCACTTTCTGCGCCGACAAAAGCGATTATAAGGGGCGTTTCAACAACAGAAAGTGCAAGATCGCGGAGCCGGGGCCGAGGCCGGGGCCGGGGCCGGGGGCTGGGGTCAGGGTGTTGCCAGCTCTGGGCGGGGGTGGAAGGTGCGGCGGTACGTCGACGGGGCCACGCCGACGCGCTGGTGGAGTTGTTGACGGAGGGCGGCAGTCGTGCCGAAACCGCAGCGGCGGGCGATCTGGTCGACGGTGAGGTCGGTCGTCTCCAGCAGCAGTCGGGCGTGGTCGGCACGTTGACGCAGCAGCCACTGGGCGGGGCTCAGCCCCGTCTCCGAGCGGAAGCGTCGGGTGAAGGTGCGGACGCTCATCCGGGCCTGCTCGGCGAGGTCGCGCAGGGCAATCGGCTCGTGCAGCCGCTGCCGGGCCCACTCCCGGGCGGCAGCGGTGCTCGCATCGGTGGCCTTCGGCACCGGCTGTTCGATGTACTGCGCCTGCCCGCCGTCGCGCCACGGCGGCATCACGCAGCGGCGGGCGGCCCGGTTGGCGATCTCGCTGCCGTGGTCGAGGCGGATGACGTGCAGGCAGAGGTCGATGCCGGCGGCCACTCCGGCCGAGGTGAGCACCCGGTCGTCGGCGATGAAGAGCACGTCCGGGTCGAGGTCCACGCGGCCGTGCAGGCGGCGGAACTGATCGGCGTACGCCCAGTGGGTCGTCGCCCGGCGGCCGTCGAGCAGGCCGGCCGCGGCCAGCACGAACGCTCCGGTGCAGATCGACATGATCCGGGCACCCCGCTCGTACGCCGACCGTAGTGCCTCGGCCACCTCGTCGTCGATGCTGCCCGACGTCAGCGCATCGCCGTCGTGGATGCCCGGGACGATCACCGTGTCGGCGGTGTCGAGGAGTTCCAACCCGTGGTCCGGGAGCACCTGGAAGCCGGCGGTGCTGCGGACCGGCCTCCCGCCCGGGGTGCACACCCGCACGTCGTAGCGGTACGCGTCGTCGGCGCCCCGGGCGGTGCTGAAGACCTGGGACGGAGTGCCCAGGTCGAGGCCGACGACCTGGTCGAGGGCGAGGACGGCGATCCGGTGCGGGCCAGTGCTCATGGCCTGATTATTGCGTATGATGGCTTTCCGGCCACTCGCCGAGCAGGCCGGCCCAGCTCAGACTTGTCCCGTGACCAAGAACCGTCGCCTGCATCCCGCCTGGCTGGTCGCCGCCGTCGCCTTCGTGGCGCTCGTCGGCGCGGCCGGGTTCCGCGCCACCCCGTCGGTGCTGCTGCACCCGCTGCACGCGGAGTTCGGCTGGCCGCTCGCCACCATCTCCGCGGCCGTCTCGGTCAACCTGCTCCTCTACGGGCTCACCGCGCCGTTCGCCGCCGCGCTGATGGACCGGTTCGGCATCCGCCGGGTCGTCTCGGTGGCGCTGCTGCTGGTCGCCGCCGGTAGCGGTCTGACGGTGTTCATGACCGCGAGCTGGCAGCTGCTGCTGTGCTGGGGTGTCCTCGTCGGTCTGGGCACCGGCTCGATGGCGCTGGCCTTCGTGGCGACCGTCACGGGGCGCTGGTTCGTCCGTCGGCGGGGCCTCGTCACCGGGGTGCTGACCGCGGGCGGGGCCGCCGGGCAACTGATCTTCCTGCCGCTGATCGCCGTGCTGGTGCGCGACCACGGTTGGCGCACGGCGGCCCTCGTCGTGGCCGGAGCCGCCCTGGCGGTCGTACCCCTGGTGGTGTGGCTGCTGCGCGAACACCCGGCGGATCTCGACCTGCCCGCCTACGGCGCGACCGAGGTCGTCGCGGCACCGCCGCCGACCGGAGGCGCGGCGACGCGGGCGCTGGGCGCGCTGGCCGCCGCAGCCCGGACGCGGCCCTTCTGGCTGCTGGCCGGCGGGTTCGCGATCTGCGGCGCGACAACGAACGGCCTCGTCGGCACCCACTTCGTGCCGGCCGCGCACGACCACGGCATGGCCGAGACCACGGCAGCGGGACTGCTCGCGCTGGTGGGGCTCTTCGACATCGTCGGCACGATCGCCTCGGGCTGGCTCACCGACCGGGTGGACAGCCGGCTGCTGCTCGGCGCGTACTACGCGCTGCGCGGGCTGTCGCTGCTGGTGCTGCCCAGCCTGTTCGCGGGCAGGGCCGAACCGAGCATGCTGGTGTTCATCGTCTTCTACGGCCTGGACTGGGTGGCGACGGTGCCGCCGACCGTGGCGCTGTGCCGCGAGTACTTCGGGGGTGCCGGGGCGGTCGTGTTCGGCTGGGTGTTCGCCGCCCACCAGTTCGGGGCGGCCCTCGCCGCGACCGGCGCGGGGCTGGTGCGCGACCGGCTCGGCGATTACGCGCTGGCCTGGTACGTGGCTGGCGCGTTGTCGATCGGCGCGGCCGGGTTGTCGTTGCTGCTACGCCGACGGCCGGGCCGGCCGGTGCCGGAAGCGGTCCTCGTCGCCGCGACCGCGCCGCGCGCGTGGAGCTTCCGGGGCTAGCCGACCGTCCACTGCTGGGCGGGGCGGCCGTCGCAGGGTCGCTGCCGGATCTCGTCCCCGGCCTCGGCGCCGTCGTCCTCGGCCTGCGCGCACTTGCCGCTGTGCACCGCCACCAGCAGCACGGGGCCGGCGCCGGTGGCGGTGAGTCGCCACTGCTGGTTGGCCTGACCGTGGCAGGGGAACTGCATCATCCGCGCGCCGTCGTCACCGCTGCCGCCCTCGACGTCGAGGCACTGCCCGTGGGCGGCGTTGGTGAGCGTCGCCGCGTCCGGTCCGACCGGGTTGACCACCCACTGCTGCTCCGGGCCTCCGGTGCAGGGGGCCAGCTCGGCCCCGGCCTTCTCACCGTCACCGTCGAGCCCGAGGCAGAGGCCCGAGGGCGACCGCAGCACGTGGGGCCCGGTGCTGGGGACGGCCGGCGTGGGCGACGGTGTCGGCGACGGCTCGGCCGACGGCGTCGGGCTCGGCTCGGCTTCCGGGGCGGTCGGCTCGGCCGCGCTGGACGGTGCGCCGACGGTCGCCGGTACCACCGGCTCGTCGTCGCCGTCGAGCAGACCGGTGGCGAAGACCACACCAAGGAGTACGCCCACCAGCCCGACCGCCAACGCCACCCGCAGCAGCGGGTCGGCCAGCGGCCCCGAGCTGGCTCGGCGCGGGCCGCCGTAGACGGTGCCGGCGGGGTCGGGGCGTTCCTCGGGGGCGGGCATAAGCGCCATCCTCACCCACGGCGGCGCGCCGGAGCCAGTCCGGCGACCGCGGCGGCGCTCAACGGGTGGGCTGCGGATCGGTGACGTCGGCCACAGTGGCGTCGAGGGCGGCGATGGCGGCGTCGGCGTTCACCGCGACGGCGAGACCCCGCTCGCCCGCACCCAGAGTGATCTCCCGGCCCCGCAGTCGCTCGTCGGCGATCACCGGCCACGCCGTGCTCGCGCCGAACGGGGTGATGGTGCCGCGCTCGTACCCGGTGGCGGCCAGCGCACCCGCCGCGTCCGGCATGGAGATGCGGTGCACACCGAGCAGGGCGCGCAGCTTGGGCCAGGAGACGACCCGGTCACCGGGGGTGAGCACGAACAGGTGGTCGTCCTCGCCACGGCGCACGACGATCGTCTTGACCACGTCCGGGATCGCCACACCGCGGACGGCGGCGGCCTCCGTGAGACTGCCGACCGCGCCGTGACTGACCAACCGGTACGGCAGTCCGGCGGAGTCGAGTGCGACGATCGCGGGCGACGGCATGACCGCCACGCTAGCCGGCGGACCTGCTGTGGGGCGGGAAACAGCAGGCGAGGACATCCCACGATTTTCCGGGTCCAGGCGTAAGGTGATCACATGCGCGCTGAGCGTGTGGATCACCCCATTGACCATGATCAAGCGGTGGACACGTTGCGGCGGTCGTACGCCGCGGTGCCCACGGGCGAGCCTGTCCGGCTGGCCAAACGCACCTCCAACCTGTTCCGTCCCCGATCCGCTCCCCGCACTCCGGGCCTCGACGTGAGTGGCCTGAACGGAGTGCTCTCGGTCGACGAGACCGGGCGTACCGCCGACGTGCAGGGCATGTGCACGTACGAGGACCTGGTCGACGCCACGCTGCCGCACGGGCTGATGCCGTTGGTGGTGCCGCAACTGCGCACGATCACCCTGGGCGGCGCGGTGACCGGCCTCGGGATCGAGTCGACGTCCTTCCGCAACGGCCTGCCCCACGAGTCCGTACGCGAGATGGACATCCTGACCGGCTCCGGCGCGATCGTCAGCGCCCGACCGGACGGGGAGCACGCCGATCTGTTCCGCGCGTTCCCCAACTCGCTGGGCAGCCTCGGCTACGCCACCCGGCTGCGCATCGAGCTGCAACCGGTCGGGCGGTACGTGGCGTTGCGCAACATCCGGTTCACCCAGCTGGAGGCGCTCACCGACGCGATCGCCGAGGTGACCGCCACCCGATCCTGGGCCGGCGAGCCGGTCGACGCGCTGGACGGCGTGATGTTCAGCCCCGATGAGGCGTACCTGGTGCTGGGTACCTTCACCGACACGGCCGACCCGCCCAGCGACTACACCGGCCAGGAGATCTACTACCGGTCGCTGCGTCAGCGCACCCGCGACGTGCTGACCGCGTACGACTATCTGTGGCGCTGGGACACCGACTGGTTCTGGTGCTCCGCGGCGTTCGGGGCGCAGCATCCGGTCGTGCGCAGGCTCTGGCCGGCGCGTTACCGGCGCAGCGACGTCTACCACCGACTGGTCCGCCTCGAACACCGGCACCAGGTGGCGGCCCGGATCGACCGGCTGCGCGGCCAGCCGGCCCGGGAACGGGTCGTGCAGGACGTGGAGATCCCGCTGGACCGGATGGCCGACTTCCTGCGTTGGTTCTCGGCCAGCGTGGGGATGACCCCGGTGTGGCTCTGCCCGTTGCGGTTGCGCGAGCCGGAGGGTCCCGGTTCCGCGCGGTCGTGGCCGCTGTATCCGCTCCACGCGGGGCAGGACTACGTCAACATCGGGTTCTGGGGGAGTGTGCCGATCGCGCCCGGCGCCGCCGACGGCGACGTCAACCGCACGATCGAGCGCAGGGTGTCGGAGTTGGGCGGGCACAAGTCGCTCTACTCCGACGCGTACTACGACCGGGACGCCTTCGATCGCCTCTACGGCGGCGAGACCTGGCGCGCGGTGAAGGACCGCTACGACCCGGACCACCGGCTGACGGGACTGTACGAGAAGGCGGTAGCACGAGCATGAGCCTGACCGACCGAGATCAGGGGGCGGCGAGCGTCCCCGCCACCCCGCCGGCGGGGGGCCGGCGCACCGGTCCGACCGTCGCGGATGTCGTCCGCGCGGTCACCGGCGGGCCGTTGCCGATCCGCATCGTCGGGTACGACGGCAGCGCCGTCGGGCCGACCGATGCCGGCATCACCCTGTCGATCCGTTCCGAGCGGGGACTGTCGTACCTGCTCACGGCCCCCGGCGACCTGGGCATGGCCCGGGCGTACGTCAGCGGCGACCTGGCGTTGCAGGGGGTGCACCCGGGTGACCCGTACGAGGCGCTGCGGGTGCTCAAGGACGAGCTGCGGCTGCGCCCACCGTCGGTGGCCGACGGCGTGGCGCTGGTGCGGGGGCTGGGCTGGGAGCGACTGCTGCCGCCGCCGGCCCCGCCGCAGGAGGCCCAGCCGCGCTGGAAGCGGGTGGTGAACGGGCTGCGGCACTCCCGGGTCCGCGACAGTACGGCGATCTCGCACCACTACGACGTCTCGAACGCCTTCTACGAGAAGGTGCTCGGCCCGTCGATGACGTACACCTGCGCGGTGTACCGCTCCCCGGACGACACCCTGGAGCAGGCCCAGTCGGCGAAGTACGACCTGGTCGCCGGCAAGCTCGCGCTGAAGAAGGGCATGCGGCTGCTGGACGTGGGCTGCGGCTGGGGCGGCATGGTCCGGCACGCCGCGCGCGAGTACGGCGTCAAGGCGCTCGGGGTGACCCTGTCGAAGGCGCAGGCGCAGTGGGCGCAGGCCGCGATCGAGCGGGAGGGTCTGACCGAGCTGGCCGAGGTGCGGTACCTGGACTACCGGGACGCGCCGGCGGAGCAGTTCGACGCCATCTCCTCGATCGGGCTGACCGAGCACATCGGGGTGCGCAACTACCCGTCCTACTTCGGCGCGCTGCGGTCGCGGCTGCGCACGGGCGGGCGGTTGCTGAACCACACCATCACGCGGGCCGACAACCGGGCGCCGCACCGCTCGGGCGCGTTCATCGACAGGTACGTGTTCCCGGACGGCGAGCTGGCCGGCCCGGGTCGGCTGATCAGCGAGGTGCACGACGCCGGGTTGGAGGTGCACCACGAGGAGAACCTGCGCCAGCACTACGCGCTGACGCTCGCGGCCTGGTGTCGCAACCTGGTGGAGCACTGGGACTTCTGCGTCTCCGAGGTGGGCGCGGGGACCGCCCGGGTGTGGGGTCTCTACATGGCCGGCTCGCGGATGGCGTTCGAGCGCAACGGCATCCAGCTGCACCAGGTGCTGGCCACCCACAACGGCCCGGACGGTGTGAACGGCTACCCGCTGCGACCCGACTGGTTGCCCTGATCATCTGCTGAACGTCGCCTGAAGCCGCGTCGAGAAAGTCGGCGCGGCTTCTCGCGAAGCGATTGACAAACAAGTTTTGTACGTACAAACTGATTTTGCCATGAGAGACGTCCTGTACCTGGAGCAGATCGAGCAGGCCGAGGTCCTGCTCAAGCCGCAGCGCGTGGAAGTGCTGCGGCAGCTGGCCGAACCCCGCACCTGCACCGAGGTCGCGGCCCGACTCGACCAGACGCCACAGCGCGTCTACTACCACGTCAAGCAGCTCGTCGCGGCCGGCCTGGTCGAGCTGGTCAACGAGCGCAAGGTCCGGGGCATCACCGAGGGCATCTACCAGGCCGCCGCCCGGTCCTACTGGCTCTCACCACGGCTGGTCGGGCGCATCGGGCTGCGCCGCGCCCGTGACGAGCTGAGCCTGGGCTACCTGCTCGACCTGATGGAGGAGGTCCAGGCCGACGTCGCCGCCCTGGACCGGACGGTGCCCGAGCTGCCCTCGATCGGCGTGTCCGGCGAGATCCGGGTGCCCGCCGAGCGGCGACAGGAATTCCTGCACGACCTGCAAACCGCACTTCAGGACCTGTTCACCCGCTACGGCGGCAGCGAAGGAGATGCCTTCAAGCTGGCCGTCGCCTGCTATCCGAAAGGGAACGACAATGAGTGAGCCGTTGAAGGTGCAAGCCCGTCTCTCCGCGCCCGTGGAGCGCGTCCGCCAGGCCCTGACCGACCCGGCCGAGCTGCGCCTCTGGCTGGCCGAGCACGCCGAGGTCGAGCTGCCCGAGCGGTACGAGTTCTGGGGTCGCTACACGCCCGAGGGCGACGCCCCGCATCAGCGTCTGCTGCACGCCGACGACGACACGCTGCGCTTCGCCTGGCTGCTCGACGGGGTCGAGACCACCACCGGGTTCCAGCTCGCCGAGGACGGCCCGGACGCCACGGTGCTCACGCTGACGCAGAGCCACTTCGACTTCGCCGAGGCGATGAGCGGTTCCAGCATCCGGGGCGTGCTCCAGACGTACTGGGCGCTGTCCATCGCCAACCTGGCCGCGCACCTGGAAGGCAGGCCGCTGCTGCCGCGCACCGACTTCACCTCCGCCGACCTGCGCGGTGAGCTGGTCATCGCCGCACCCGCCGACAAGGTGTGGGAGTCCCTGACCGACTCCGAGCAGGCCAGCGCCTGGTTCGGCTATCCGATCGGGATCGAGCCGTGGGTCGGCGGCCGGTACGCCATGGGCGGCTTCGAGCATGGATACGCCGCCAAGATCGTCGACCTGGAGCCCGGCCGGAGGATGTCCGTCGACTGGGGACCGACCGGCGTCACGAGCTGGGAGCTCGCCGAATCCGGCGGTCGCACCACGCTCACCTTCGTGCAGAGCGGCTTCGACGAGACCAACCCGCCGTACGCCGCCTGGTCCGGCTCGGTGGCCGGGCTGTTCGAGCTGCGCCGATTCCACGAGATGACGGCCTGGCAGCCGATCTGGCTCGCCGAGGAGGTCCCCGGACTGGAGCCCCAGCCCACCCTCTGACCGCCCCGCCGTGATCGTGCTCGATCATCGGGCAGGGTCCAAGATCCGGACAACATCAGGGAAACTGCTGCCTCAGGCTGTCTGGAGGCAGCAGTTTCCCTGTACTTGTGCGGATCTTGCAGCCCGTGGGGCGGGTTCGGTGACTTTTCGGGGTGGAGTGGGTACTGCCGGGCGATGTTCCTCATCTTTGGTCTGCGTACCAAGGTCGACCGGTCCGGTGTCGTGCAGGAGGTCTGCCGCCACTGCGGTAACCACGCCGCGCAGGTGATCACCCGCCGGTCGACCAAGTTCACCCTCTTCTTCATTCCGCTCATCCCGATCCGTACCCGGTACGCGCAGCAGTGCACGTTCTGCGGAGCCGAGTACGAGATCGCCAAGTCCGACGCCCAGCGTCTCCCGGTCGGCTGAGTCGCAGATGGCCCGCTTCCTGTGCTGGCTGATCGGCCGACCGTCGTCGGACGAGGCCGTGGTGCACACCGCCGCCCGCCCGCCGTGCACTCCGGGCCGGCGACGACGCCGACCCGTGCGTCGACCCCTGGCCGGGACCGCGTTGCCCCGCTCACCCTGGAACCGCTCCGCCGGCCGCTGACCTGATCCCTCGCTCCGCCAACGACTCACGCCGCGATGATCGCCCGGGGAGGCCGCACCGACCTGGATGTTCGGCCCTGGCGGCGTATCCGTGCGGTGGCTAGGCTTTCGGGGTTTGCCGTGGACCGGTCCGACCGATTGTGCACACACGACCAGGAGCCGGAGCGACCGTGTCGCGACAGGACGTGAAGCAGGCTGTGGGGCAGCTCAAGCCCGCCGGCCCGATCGTCGCGGTTGCGGCCCTGGCCGTCGAGGCGGGCTGGCTGGCCGCCGCGCTCCCCGGCGCCGCGTTGGTCAGCGACGTGGGCGCGCTGCTGGTGGCCGGCTGGGCGACAGTCGCCTGCGTGACCGTCGCCCGTCGACATCCGGCCCCACTGCGTAGGTTCTGGACCCTGCTCGCCGTCACCATGGCGCTCGCCGCGTCGGGTCGGGCGATCTGGACGGTGCAGCGGCTCGCCGGTGGCGACCTGCCGCACAACGCGCTGGTCGGGGTGGTCTTCACCGCCGGCATCCTCACCGGCACCGCCGCGCTGCTCAGCTCACCCTCCGGGCCGCGGACAGCGGTCGGGCGTGCGCGGACGCTGCTGGACGGCGTGATCGTCGCGCTGGCCCTGGTGCCGGTCGCGTGGGTGCTGGTGTTCCGCGGGGTCGCGTCCGCCGAGCTGGCCGACCCGGCGCGCACGCTGGGGCTCCTCTTTCCGATGTTCGAACTGATGCAGCTCACCATCCTGGTGGCGGTGGCCGGCCCGGCACGACCGCTGTGGCGGCCGATGCGCCTGCTCGCGGCGAGCCTCACCCTCCGGGTGGTCGCCGACGTCGTGTACGTCTCGCTGGTCGCCCGGGGTGACTACGTCGCCGGCCACCCCATCGACCTGTGCTGGCCGCTGAGCTATCTCCTGATCGGCCTGGCCACCGGAAGCCCTCCACCGCCGGACTGCGACGGCATCGACGAGGCCGCCGAGTCTCCGCTGCCGCCGTGGTGGCGCGTGGCGCTGCCGTACCTGCCGGTCGGTGGGGCGATCATCGCGGTGCTGCTGGCCCGCCGGCCCACCGGGCAGACCCCGCCGCTGGTCTTCGTGACCATGATGGTGCTGCTCGCTGCCCTCGCGGTGCGTCAGGGGTTGGCCGCCAACGAGAATCTGCGCCTGGTGGCGCGACTGCGCCGGCTCGCGTACGGCGACCAGCTCACCGGCCTGCCGAACCGGCTGCTGTTCAACCGACTGCTGCGTCTGGCTCTGCGCGACGGCCGGCCGGTGGCCGTCCTGCTGCTCGACCTCGACGGGTTCAAGCAGGTCAACGACCGGTTCGGGCATGCCACCGGTGACACCCTGCTGACCGGGCTGGCGGCTCGGATGCGGGCTGCCGTGGACGGTGACGGCACGATCGCCCGGCTCGGCGGCGACGAGTTCGCGGTGCTTGTCGAGGGGGACCGTCCGGTGTCCCCGGAGCGCCTCGCCGAACGGTTGCTGGACGCTCTGCGCCCCTCCGAGGGAGAGGAGGGCGTGGGCGTGCACCCGTCGGCGAGCATCGGCATCGCCGAGTACGGGCCGCAGCACGCCACCCACAGCGACCTCCTGCGCGACGCCGACATCGCCATGTACGCGGCGAAGGCCGCCGGTAAGTCCGCGTACCGCACGTGCACCCCGGCGTTGCGCGAGTCGGCCGTGTCCCGGGCCGAGCTGATCGCCGACCTGCGCCGGGCCGTCGACGAGGAGCAACTGCGCCTGGAGTTCCAGCCGATCGTCGACCTGGCCACCGGCGCGGTGCGCAGCGCCGAGGCACTGGTGCGCTGGCGGCACCCCCGCCTGGGGATGTTGCCGCCGGCGAGGTTCCTGCCGCTGGCCGAGGAGACCGGCTTGATCCTCCCGATCGACCGCTGGGTGATCCACGAGGCGTGCCGGGCGGCGGCGACGTGGCGGGAACGCGCGCCGGAGGCGACTGTCGCGGTGAACATCGCGGCGGCGCACCTGCGCCGACCGGACCTGATCGCCACTGTCACGGCGGCGACCGCCAGCGCCGGATTGGCGCCACGGGCGTTGACGCTGGAGCTGACCGAGTCGGCGTTGATCGAGGGGACCGACTCGGTGTTGGAACGGCTGCACCAGCTGCGGGAGCTGGGCATCCAGATCGCCATCGACGACTTCGGCACCGGCTACTCGTCGCTGAGCTACCTGCACCGCATCCCGGCCACCGAGCTGAAGATCGACCGTTCGTTCGTGGCGCGGCTGGGGTCGGACGATCGGGCGTACGCCACGGTGGAGATGGTCACCCGGCTCGCCGGCGCGTTCGACCTGGCGGTGATCGCCGAGGGGGTGGAGACCGAGCGCCAGCACGACGCGGTCACCGCCATCGGCTGTCCGCGCGGCCAGGGCTATCTGTACGGGCGACCGGACAGCCCCGCCACGGTGGGCCAGAATTGGGCTTGACCCTGACGTAACGGCAGGCGGGAGCCTGGTTCCCGGAAGGGAGGGGAACCATGGCGTACACGGTGGGTCAGGTGGCGAGGATCGCCGGCGTGACGGTACGGACGCTGCACCACTACGACGAGATCGGTCTGCTCTCGCCGAGCGGCCGGACCTCGACGGGTTACCGCCGTTACGACGACGCGGACCTGCAACGGTTGCAACTCGTCCTGTACTACCGCGAGCTGGGTTTCCCGCTTGAGGAGATCACCGCGATCATCGACGACCCGGCGGCCGACCCGGCCGCCCACCTGCGCCGCCAGCACGAGCTGCTGACGGTACGGATCAAGCGGTTGCAGGAGATGGTCACGGCGGTCGAGTTCGCGATGGAGGCGAGCAAGTTGAACATCCAACTGACACCCGAGGAGCGGTTCGAGGTCTTCGGTGACTTCCGGCCGGAGGAGTACGAGGCCGAGGCGGAGCAGCGTTGGGGCGACACCGACGCGTACCGGGAGTCGAACCGGCGGGTGGCGCGGTACAGCAAGGACGACTGGCTGCGGAACAAGGCGGAGAACGAGGACTGGGGTCGGCGGATCGTGGCGCTGCTGACCTCGGGTGTGCCGGCGGACAGCCCGGAGGCGATGGACCTGGCCGAGGAGCACCGGCAGCTCATCAGCCGCTGGTTCTACGAGTGCTCGTACGAGATGCACATCGGGCTGGCCGACATGTACCTGGCCGACGAGCGGTTCACCGCGTACTTCGAGAACATCGCCCCCGGGCTGGCCGCGTACGTGAGCGAGGCGATCCACGCCAACGCGATCAGCCGGGCCTGACGGCGGTTCACTCCTCGACCGCTCCGCCGGATGGGGTGACCAGGAAGTCGTAGACGGTCCTGGCCATCCGGCGGACGGTCTCGTCCCCGGTCTCCATCGGCCCGGCGGTGAGGAACGCGACGGCGGTCTCCGTGCCCGGGATCAGGTAGTAGCCGACGTCGTGGGAGGCGTCCGGCAGGTCACCGGTCTTGTGGGCCACCGGTACGCCGGGTGGCAGCGCCGCCGGGATCTTGGTGTTGAGGGTCTGTTCGCGCATGAAGCCGATCATCAGGTCGCGGGAGGCCGGGGTGAGGATCTCGCCGTCCCAGACCGCGCCGAGCAGTGACACCACGTCGTCCGGGCTGGTGTAGTTCTCCTCGCCGCGTTGCGCCGCCGCGCTGTCGAGCATCCGCCGGGCCAGGATCGTCGAGCGCTGGTTCATCGAGTCGATCAGCGCGTTGACCGGCGCGAACCCACCCAGGTAGGTGATCAGTACGTTGGCGGCGACGTTGTCGCTGTACTTGATCAGGTACTGGGCGAGTCGGTGCAGCGTGACAACCTGCGGAAACGTCTCGAACTGGAGCTGGCCGGTGCCACCCACCACGTCGGCCGGGGTGACCAGCACGCCGTCGTCGAGGGCTACCTGTCCACAGTCGACGCGGCGCAGGAGTTCGACCAGGATCCACAGTTTGATGACGCTCGCGGCCTTGGGGCGCAACGCGCCGTTGACCGAGACCTGCTGGTCGCCGTACCGGCCGGACAGGTCCCGGACGGTGGCTCCGGCCGGGTTGAGGCTGGCGTCGGCGACGACCCTGGCGAGCTGCCCGCTGAGCGGGAACAGTCGGGCACCCTCGGCCGGGTCGGTGGGCGGCTGCGGGCTGGTGACGACGACGCCGGGCAGCTCCACCGGCTGGGCCTGCGGCCCGGACACCACGAGCGTGCCCGTGCTGCGCCCGACCAGCGGCACCCGGTAGCGGAAGCTCCGGCCGTCGACGGTGACCTCGCCGCTGGCCACCCCGGCGGCGACCCGCATGCCCGGGTCGGCGACCCGGCCGGTGTCGCCGTCGCAGGCCCGGTAGCGCACGGTGTGCCCGAGCGAGTCCACCGCGAACGCGCCGCCGGGGAACGACAGCCAGGACACCTCGCTGGTCGGCGCCCGCTCCGGCGCGGGCTCCACGCCCGGCTCGTCGCTGCGCCCGCCCCCGTCGCTCGGTCCGTCGTCGCCCGGCCCGTCGGCGGTGGCCGGGCCGGTCGTCATGGCGACGACCAGCGCGACCGCCGCCGCGAGCAGGGAAGATGAGCGCTTCTTGTCGCTTTTCCTCACGTTTGCACGATAAGAAGCGGGGGAGGCGGATGGGGTTGCCGGGACGTCAGTCACCCGTCCGGGAGGGCTCGTCCCCGAAAGGGTGATGCCTCAGCGGCATCAAGATGACGCAGAGGCATCATGCTCAACACCGAACAGCCGGGTCCGCGCCGTCACACCACCAGGTCGAGCAGGAGTACGCCGGCGAAGCCGATCACCGAGATGAGCGTCTCCATAACCGACCAGCTCTTGATGGTCTGCCCGACGGTCAGGCCGAAGTACTCCTTGACCAGCCAGAAACCGGCGTCGTTGACGTGTGAGAAGAACAGCGACCCACAGCCGATGGCGAGCGCCAGCAGGGCCACCCCGGGCCGGTCCAGGGTCGCCGCGAGCGGTGCCACGATGCCCGCCGCCGTGATGGTGGCGACCGTCGCCGAGCCGGTGGCCACCCGGATGCCGACCGCTACCAGCCAGCCCAGCAGCAGCGGGGAGAGGTTGGCGTCCTTGGCGGCGTCGGCGACCAGGTTGCCCACACCGGCGTCCACCAGCACCTGCTTGAATCCACCGCCGGCCGCCACGATCAGCAGGATGCCGGCGATTGGAGGCAGCGAACCTCCGAGCACCGACGAGACCTGGGACCTGCTGAAACCGGCCTGGTAGCCGAGGGTGAACATCGCCAGGATCACCCCGGCGAGCAGCGCCACGATCGGCGTACCGGTGATGTCGAGCGTCTTTCGGCCCGCCGTGCCCTCGTCCAGCGTCAGCTCACCGATCGCGCGGAGCAGCATCAGCACCACCGGCAGCAGCACGGTGATCACCGCTGGCCAGAACGCCGGGGTACGACGGGCGGTCTCCGTGCCGCTGTCGTCCACCGGCTCGCCCGGTCGACCGCCGCCCGGATTGACGAGATCGTCGTCGGTGAGCAGGTCACCGTCCACATCGGGGCGGGCGGCCTGGCCGCCGTCGGCGTCGCGGCGAGTGGGCAGCAGCGCGGCGGGTGCGGTCGCCGGCACGTACCGGGCGATGAGGTTGCCGAAGACCGGCCCCGAGATGATGACCGTGGGGATCGCGACGAGCAGGCCCAGCCCGAGCGTCAGGCCCAGGTCGGCGTCGAGCGACGAGATCGCCACCAGTGGGCCGGGGTGCGGTGGCACGAGGCCGTGCAGCACCGACAGGCCGGCCAGCGCCGGGATGCCGAGTTTCATCAGCGGTACGTCGGTCCGCATCGAGACGAGCAGCACGATCGGCACCAGCAGCACCACGCCGACCTCGAAGAAGAGCGGCAACCCGATGAGTGCCGCCACCCCGGCCATCGCCCAGGGCAGCGCGCGACCGGACACCCGGCCGACGACCCGGTTGACGATGCCGTCCGCGCCGCCGGACTCGGCGAGCAGCCCTCCGATCATGGCCCCCAGCGCGATCAGCAGCCCGACACCGCCGACAGTGGTGCCGACGCCACCGGTGAACGAGGCGATCATCTTGTCGGGCGCGACGCTGGCGACCACGCCGAGCACCGCCGCGCCGAGGATCAGCGACAGGAACGGGTGGACCTTTGCCCAGGCGATCAGCAGCACCACGGCGACGATGCCGAGCAACGCGGCGAGGACGAGTTGGCCGTCGCCAGCCGTGGTGACCGGCTCGGCCGGCGCGGCAAGGACGGTCAGCGGTTCGACGAGGGGTGGGTGCACGGCGATCACGACCTTCTCCGGTGGGGGTCGGCCCGGGGGTGGGCCGGCCGAAGGGCCTACATCGGTTCGGCGGGCAGGCCGGGCGCCAGTCGACGCATCGACGTGAAGGTGGGCACCAGCGCGTCGTACAGCTCGGCGAAGAGGGGCAGCAGCGCGGCGTACGTGGCGGCGGCTGCCGGGTCGGGGCGGATGACCTCGTCGATGCGGACCAGATCGGCCGCCACGTCGATGCTGGGGATCAGGCCCAACGCCTGCATGCCGAGCAGCGCGGCGCCGAAGCTCGACCCCTCGCGGCCGGCCGGGAAGCTCACCGGCATGCCGAGCACGTCGGCGAGCATCTGTCGCCACAGGCCGCTGCGGGCGAAACCGCCACCGGCCCGGATCTCGCGGACCTCGTTGCCGGCGGCACGTACGGAGGTGAGCACCAGCGCGAGCTGTTGGCAGACCCCCTCCATCGCGGCCCGGACGAGGTGTTCGCGGCGATGCCCGTGGGTCAACCCGACGTACGCGCCGCGGGGCAGCGCACTCCAGTGTGGGGCGCGTTCGCTGTGCAGGTACGGCAGCATGATGAGCCCGCCCGAGCCGGCCGGAGCGCGGGCCGCCAGGGCGACCAGCTCCTCCTCGGACTGCTCGCCCAGGTCGGGCGCGAGCGCCGAGCCGGCCCACTTGAGGACGATGCCGCCGTTGTTGATCGCGCCGCCGACCGCCCAGCGATCCTCGGTCAGCGCGTAGCAGAACACCCCGCCCAGCGGGTCCACGCTGGGGCGTTCGACCATGACCCGCAGGGCGCCGCTGGTGCCGATCGAGCAGGCCATGATGCCGGGGTGCACGGCGCCCAGACCCAGGTTGGCCAGCGGTCCGTCACCCGCGCCGACCACCACCGGGGTGCGCTGAGGTAGGCCGAGGGAGGTGGCGGCCTGCGGGGTGAGGCCGGGCAGGACGGCGGTGGTGGCGACCAGTTGGGGCAACTGCTCCTCGGTGATGCCGGCGACGGTCAGCGCCTCGGTGTCCCATTCGAGGGTGTGGATGTCCATCAGGCCGGTGGCCGAGGCGATCGAGTGGTCGACGACCAGCGCGTCGCAGAGTCGCAGCAGCACCCATTCCTTGATGCCGACCCAGTGCGCGACGCGTTCGAAGATCCTGGGCTCCTGCTCGGCGTACCAGAGCAGCTTGGGCAGCGGCGACATCGGGTGCACGGGCGTACCCGTGCGCCGGTGCAGGGCCAGCCCGGACGGCACGGCCCGCAACCGTTCGGCCTGGCGGGTGGCCCGGGAGTCGGCCCAGGTCACCGACGGCGTGAGCGGGTTGCCGGCCGCGTCGAGCCCGATCAGGCTGTGCATGGCGGAGCAGAAGGCCAGGCCGGCGACCGGCACGGTCAGCTCGGCCACCACGATCCGGATCGACTCGACGACGGCGGCGAGGATCACCTCCGGGTCCTGCTCGGCGTACCCGGGGTGCGGGTCGTCGAGGGGGTACGTGGCCCAGTGGCTGGCGAGCAGCCGCCCGTCGGTGTCGTACGCCATGGTCTTGGTGCTCGTGGTGCCGATGTCGACCCCGACGACCACACCGGGCAGGGTGTCCGGCGGCATGACCCTCACCCCCTTCGTGCGGGCGGTGCGGCGGCGTCGCCACCCGGCTGCGGCTGACGTTACCGAGACAGCGACCACCCCGCACGACACGAGCGAAGGTGAATCGACGCGGCAGTATCGCCCTATCGTCCGGGTTGCTCCACCGTTCGGATAGTTCGCCCGTCCTGGCGTGTCCCGGCGGACCATCACGACTGTTAATCCGAGTGCACCCCGGATTGGTGGCCTGCGCGGCGAAGGAGTCGGCGTGGCAAAGACTGAATCGACGGGTTCCACATGGCGGTACCGCTGGGCGCAGCGGCAGAACGTGCGGCGGGTCAGCACGTACCGCGGCGCTGAGACGGCCTGGCGGCGACGCGACGACGAGTTACGGCGGCTGCGTGCCCTGGCCGCCGACTTCCACGGTTCCGCGGCGGCCGGCGCGGGCCTTCCACTCGAACTCCTCGACGACGAGGTGGTGCTGTGGGCGCTGCCCGCCGCGCAGCTCGTCGAGGTGCGGCACACGACCGTGCTGCCCGCCCCCGATTTGACGGTCGCCGTGCCGGCCGCGCCCCTGCGTCCGCGTCGGCCGGACGGCGTACGCGTCACCGACGCCGGCGTGGCCGTCATCACCAGCCGTCGGTTGGTGCTGCTCGGCGGGCGCGGCCGGCGCGACTGGGCGTACGGCCGGATGACCGGTCTGGCCCACGACCCGGCAGCCCCGGTGAGCCTCGTCCAGGTGCTGGACCGGCGGCGTACCTCCGGGCTGTTGCTGCCCACCGACGCGGCGGCGGACTTCCGGTTCAAGCTGACGCTCGCCTTCGCCGACTCGATCGAGCAGCGCGCCGCGGTGCTCGCCCAGCTCGACGAGCTGATCGCGGAACACGAGCAGCTCAAGCCGTTCCGGCCGGCGGCGGCCACGCCGGCGCAGGCCCGGCTCTCCTCGCTCGTGCCCGGTGGTCGTCGGTCCATCGCGGTGGCGGCGGCCGTCGCGCTGCTGGTACCGGCGGCGCTTGTCGACTCGAACCCGTCGAACCCGACACGTGGCGCGGAGGTCGCCGTGGCGGCCACGCCGGCACCGACCAGCAATGCGTTCCCCGCGCTGCTGCGGCCGGCGATACCGCCGCCCGCCGCCACCACCGCGCCGAGACGGAAGCCGTCGCCACGCCCGTCGCCCAGCGCGACGTCCGGGCCGCGCTGCGGGGCGCCGGAGAACCCCCTGGGGTACGACTTCTGTGGCGGGACGCGGATCCGCAAGCCGGCCGCCGAGGTGTGCGACTGGTTCGACTGCGTGCCGCAGTTCTGGGCGGGCCGGGGCTACCTGGTGCAGTGCCGGGACGGCTCGGTCAGTCTCGCGGGTGGGCGAGCGGACGCGTGCGCCCAGCATGAGGGCGTCCGGCGGACCGTCACGAAGTAGCGCGTTTTGACCCGAACGCTCGTTCAGGTCAGTCAGAATGATTGAGTGGAGATCCGTTCCGACGACGGCGCCCGGGTGCGGATCCGCCCGGTCGGCTACCAGCCCGGCGTCGACCCGCCCGACGACCTCGACGCGGCCGCACCCGGCTGGCACGACTGGCTGCTCATCGAGGTGGACGCCCGCACCGCCGACGGTCAGACCTGGTCACACCACTATCCGAGCCTCATGGTCGAGGAGGCCCGCGCACTCGGTGGCTGGCTGCACGGGCAGGCCACCGCAGCCCTCGGGCTGAGCGCGCCGCCGGCGATGGTCCGGTTCACCGAACCCAACCTGGCGGTGCGCAGCCGGGTGCTGCGCCGCCGCCGGCTGGAGTTGATCGTGGAGTTCTCCGCCGAGTCCCTGCCACCGTGGATGCGCCGCCCGTCCACGGCGATCTACCCGCTGATCCTCACCGTCTCCGCGGACGCCCTGGCCACCGCCGCCGAGCACTGGGCCGAACACTGCGAGGCGTACCCACCGCGTACCCGGTCGCGGTTCCCGACCCAAGGGCCACAGCCGTACCGACGGCGGGCGGGCTGACCGCCGGGCCGTGCCAGCTTCCTTGTCCCAACGCCGGACCTCCGACGGCGGCGCGGGCCTGTGTAGGGTGATCGTCGTCAGCCATGAGAGGAGGTGAGCCCGGTGACCACCCATCGTCATTCCTGGGCGCTCCTTTCGGCCGTCCCCCTCAGCTGACCTCTCGCGTCGGGGAGCGCCCTCCTTCACCGGAGGACAAATGTCTGTCTCCTCGTTCCGCATCGACGTTCCCGCTGCGGTTCTCGACGACCTGCGGGCTCGACTGGCCCGTACCCGCTTCACCGACCGCAGCGGCACCCGACCGTGGCAGGGCGGCGTCGATCCCGACTACCTGCGGGACCTGGTGTCCTACTGGCACGACGGGTTCGACTGGTCAGCTCGCCAAGCCGAGCTCAACGCGTACCCCCAGCACCTGGCCGTCGTCGGCGGCCGCAAGCTGCACTTCCTGCATGTCCGGGCCGCGCGCCCGGCCGGCGCGCCCGCGCCGTTGCCGTTGATCCTCAGCCACGGCTGGCCCAGCAGCTTCGTCGAGATGCTGCCGCTGGTCGACCGTCTGACCGACCCTGACCGGCCCGGCGGCGCGTTCGACGTGGTGGTGCCCTCACTGCCCGGCTTCGGCTTCTCGGAGACACCGGACGAGCCGGTCACCCGGGAGCTGCTGGCCCGGACGCTGCACGAGCTGATGACCGACGTGCTCGGCTACGAACGCTACGGCGCCTTCGGCGGCGACGTCGGGGGAGTGGTCACCGGTTGGCTCGGCGCCCTCTACCCGGAGCAGGTGGCCGGCATCCACATGATCCATCCACCGTTCCCGGCCAGCTTCGACGCGCATCCGCTGTCGCCGGCCGAGCAGGCGTTCCTGGACGCCGAGGCCGCGTACGACGAGACCGACGGCGGCTACAGCGCCATCATGGGCACCCGCCCGGACACCCTGGCGGCGGCGCTCGCCGACTCACCCGCCGGGCTGGCCGCGTGGCTCGTCGACAAGTACCGGGACTGGAGCGACAACCACGGTGACCTGGCGAACAGCATCGACCGGGACACCCTGCTCACCATCATCACGTTGTACTGGGTGACGGGCACGATCGGCTCGTCGTTCCGGCAGTACGCCGACTTCGACCACAACACGCCACGACCCGACATCACTGTGCCCGCCGCGTTCACGGTGAGCACCGAACCCTCGCAGGCGAACTTTCCCCGTTCGATCGCCGAGCGGGCCTGCACCGACATCCGGCACTGGAGCGAACCGGGCCGGGGCGGGCACTTCATGCCGCTGGAGGAGCCCGATCTGCTGGCCGGTGAACTGACGCAGTTCTTCACCTCGCTGCGGCCGTAGTGCTGTCTCGGCGGCTGTTCCGGTTTCCTGCTGGAGCAGCCGCCGGCAGCGGGCACGCGCTGCGTCCCGTCAATACTCTCCTTTCGGGCGCAACGGGATACATCAATCCCGGTCGCGTTGCCTGTCACGTACGTGAGCGGTTGTAACGCGTGTGACCGTGACCTCTGTGGCCCACGTCCCCTGGCGGACCGCCTGGGCCGAGCGCGAGAACGAGCGCCGGCAGCGCGCGTACCGGCACGCCACCGACGCCTGGCAGCGCCGCGACGACCACCTGGTCCGGCTCCGCATCGAAGCCGCCAGCTTCCTCGGGTGTACGCAGCCCCGCACCGGCCTACCGGTGGAGCTCGACGACGACGAACTCGTCTTCCGCGTCCTTCCCGTCGCCACGCTTGTCGAGGCCGAGGCGCGACACGTCCCCGGGCTACCCACACCGGGCTTGTGTTCCTTCGCTGAGCCGTCTTGCGAGGCGCTGCCGCCGGGCCTGCGGGCCGTCGACACCGGCATGGCCGTGGTGACCAGCCGACGGGTGGCCTTCGGCGGTCGGGAGCACCGGCGTGAGTGGCGGTACGACGACCTGATCGGCCCCGCCCACCACCCCGACGTGCCGGTCACCCTGCTGCCCGACCGCGGCCGACTGGACGGGCTACTGGTCCCGTCCGGTGCCGTGGTGAACTTCCGCTTCTATCTCACCCTCGCAGCGTCCGTGGATGATCGCGCCGCCGTCATCGCGCGGATCGACGCGCTGCTGAACGCCCACCGGGCCACCCCGCCCGCGCCTCCTCTGTCGGTGGGGCCCGACGACGCGCCGCTGACGGCGGTACGCCCCGACCGACGGGCGGTCAGTGCTGCCGCCGTCGCCGCAGTGGTGTTCGTGACGCTCGGACCGGGCGCTCTGGGCCCTGGAGCGTCAGGTCCCGTCGGCCCGGTGCCCTCGGCGGAGATCGTCGCGATGGACCTGCCGAGGGCTGGGGCGGTCCTCGTTCCGATCGGTCCCGTCGGGCCGATGCCGGCCAGGACGCGGGTGGGCTCGGCCGTCAGTGCCGTATGGACCACCCCGCCCGCCTCGACTGTCCGGCCGTCGGCCCCGGCAGATGCTTCTACAGTGGTGCCCCCTGTCGTAGCGGTGGCCCTGCCGCCGGCCGCCGCGCCGCCCGTCGTCCCGACCCCGTCGGCGAGTCCGATGCCGACGCCGGTCCCCGGCACGGACCCGCCCGCGTCAGCCCTGCCGACGCCGCCCGTCGCGTCGGCCTCACCGACGCCGACCCCGACTCTGACGGCTACGCCCTCACCGGATCCGGAGTTGCTGGCCATCTGTCTGGACCCTCTTCAACTGCCGGTGCTGGACTCGCTGCTCTGCCCGTCCCCGGAGCCGTGATCGGCGTCTTCGCTGATTCTCGTGCCGCTGTCTGCTCAGTCCATGGCGCTGAAGTCGGGGACGGTGAGGGAGCCGTCCTCCGCGAGGGTGAAGCCGGGGTTCCAGGCGATTTCCCACAGGTGACCGTCCGGGTCGGCGAAGTAGCCGGCGTAGCCGCCGTAGAAGGTCTCCTGGGCTGGCTTGGTCACCGTCGCGCCAGCCGTGGTCGCGGTGGCGATCACCTCGTCGACCTCAGCCCGGGAGCGGACGTTCTGGGCGAGGGTCACCCCGCCGAAGCCGTCGGTGCCCGAGTCGTCGATGCCCGCGTCGTCGGCCAGCTTGTCACGGCCCCAGAGGACGAGGGCCAGGCCGCCGGCCTGGATGAAGACCGTCCCCTCGACCTCCTGGCCTCGCCAGCCGAGCTGCTCGTAGAACGCCTTCGCGCGGGCAATGTCCGCGACTCCGAGAGTGATGAGGGTGATCCGCTGTTCCATGGTCTTCAACCTAACGCGCCCTCCCTGAAAACGCGGAAGGCCGCAACCCGGGTTGTGGCTGGCCAGCGGACGACCACGACCGAGGGAGCTGTGCCGAGGTTGAGTTCATAGACGAAACGCCGCCAACGGGCTTCCCCGAGAGCAATCCAAGCCATAGCATCGACGCTATAAGTCGGTTCTGGCTCGCGGTGTTCCAGGGTGAGCAAGCCGTGTCGGCGCATCGTAGACGAGGAGCAGAGCGATGAGTGATCGCTTGGATTGGAGTGACCTCAGCGAACGCCGGATGTCCGATCCGAGGACGGAAAGAACCTACGAGGCCACGCGCATCGCCTTCGAGCTTGGTCGGGAAGTGCGTCAACTGCGTGAGGGGCACGGCTGGAGCCAGAGTCAACTGGCCCTAGCTGCAGGCATGACCCAGTCCGCAGTGGCCCGCTTCGAAGCGGGGGGCACCGTGCCGACCCTGCCGGTCCTGCTTCGCCTTGCCGGGGCGCTGGAACACAGGCTGGACGTCAGGTTCATGCCGAGCTCGGGCGTTGTGCACAACGACTTTCGGCACGCGAGCGGTCACGGGGAGTCGAACAGGTGATCGAATCATCACAGATGAGTGTCGCGGCTCGGGGTTACGTCCCGGGCACCTATAGGCTGCAGCGATGATGGGCGAGGTGGGAAACATGGACAGCGCGCCCGTCCGGGCAGCAGAATTTTTCGCTGGGATTGGACTCGTCCGAACCGCTCTTGAGCGCGTGAAGGGCGCTCAGGTGCAGGTTGTGTGGGCGAACGATATCAAGCAGGCTAAGTACAATGCCTACGCCGCCAACTTTCCTGATGCTGAAGATCACTTCATTGTTCGGGATATCCGGCAAGTCGAAGCTATGGACCTGCCGCAAGGGATTGAGCTGGCAACAAGCAGCTTCCCATGCATCGACCTTTCTTTGGCCGGTAACAGGCGTGGCTTGGTTGGCGAGCAGTCGGGGATGTTCTGGGAGTTTGCCAAGATCGTCGAAGGAATGTCGCCCCGACCGTCAGTGGTTCTCCTTGAGAACGTTCACGGTTTCGCTACAAGTCATGGTGGTAATGACCTCGCCGCCGCTCTAACCAGGTTGTCGAAGCTCGGCTACTCACTAGATGTGCTCGCGATCGACGCTCGGCACTTTGTGCCGCAGTCTCGACCGCGGATGTTCATCATCGGTATTCAGAAAGACAAGCTGCCGGCCTCTGCGCGCCAGGAGCTTCCGCCGGTCAGCGATGTGCGACCTGCATGGGTGCAAGCCATCCACAAGAAGCACCGTGAGACGCTGGATATGCATTACATGCGCCTCCCTGCTCTGCCAGAGGGGCCGCAGGACTTGGACGGCTTTGTCGAGACAGAAATCGCTGGCAACCTATGGTGGACCGAGGACCGCGTAGCAGCTTTCATCGGTTCTCTTAGCGAACTTCAAAAGGCTCGTTTCGACGCTCTCGTCGGGGCGGACGCGATCAGCTACAGGACTGCCTACCGCCGCACGCGGCAAGGGGTCGCAGTGTGGGAACTGCGCAAGGACAGCATTGCCGGGTGTCTCAGGACTACGGGGGGAGGATCAAGCAAACAAGCGCTGATCCGGTTGGGTAACGGCAGTAGCGCGATCCGATGGATGACGCCGCGCGAGTATGCCAACCTGATGGGTGCCCACGACTACAAGCTTCTTGCCGGCACCCTAAACCAACAGCTATTCGGATTTGGTGACGCTGTAGTCGTAGACGTCGTCGAGTGGGTTGGCAACAATTATCTGCTGCCAGTTCTGCGTCCGAACAGCGGGAGTGAGTAGCGGTCGTCCACGTGAAGGGCAGCGAGGAGCGGTTACCCCCTACGCCACCGCCGTCATCGGCCTCGCGTGCCATGAAGTCCAACAAGAGTACCAACACAAAGCCTGAGTTGGCACTCCGCCGGCAGCTCTTTCGTAGAGGATTGCGCTACCGAGTCGGCTACCGAATCGTATTGCCGGAGCGCGCGGTCCGGCCGGATATCGTCTTCACTCGTCACAAGCTGGCGATTTTTGTTGACGGCTGCTTCTGGCACGGCTGCCCGCAGCATTGCAGGATGCCGTCCGACCCCAGCGGGTACTGGCATCAAAAAATCGACCGTAACCGTAAGCGGGACGTAATGGTAACTGAGGTGCTGGGCACCGCTGGATGGACCGTCTTCCGGGTATGGGAGCACGAGTCGGCGGAAGCGGTGGCCGAGGCTATTCATGCTGCTCTGGCCTCCAGCGCCTCGGCGAAGAGTCGAAGCGCCACCGCGCCCCGCCAAGTTCGTTAGTGGATCTTGTTTTCACTGATGTGGGGTGCGGGCGCAGCGATCGGCGCTGTCGCTAATCCGACAACGGCTGCCACCAGGGCAAACGGTCTTGCATGGTTGGCGCGCCACGTCCGCCTTCGAGTGTTGAGACGCTAGCTCGTAGACTGCTGCCTCGCTTCACGAATCCCAAAGAAATCGAGGTATGCCAAGTGGCAAGTCGCGGCGTCGCATCGTATAACGAACCGGATCACCAGCCGCCCGTGAAGAGCTCTCTGCCGACTAAGTTCGTCCAAGGCTTCCGGCAGCTACTTAAAGATGCGCTCGGGTCGACGGATGCCGCTAGCGGCAAGCAGTTGCGTAAGTGCATCGGCGTGTATGGTTTCTACGACTACGATGGTGAGCCGATCTACGTCGGTCAGACGTTGGAGAGCTTCGGAATTCGTATCGGCAGGCATATGACCGGCCAACGAAGCGATACCCTGGCCTACAGAATTCTGGACCCCTTCGAGGTGGCTGAGGTGGAGTTCTGGCCAACCGAGGACTTGCGCAATGACGCTAGCAGAAAAGCCAAAATCCACGCTGTGGAATATTCGGCGTATAGATGGGCTATCGATCATTCAAAATATGGAGCGATCCTGAATGAAAAGATTCCACCGGTCTCCGCGATCGTGGGACTACCGCGTTCCTATCGCTTCAACCTGGTGCCTGAAAACATGCGGGAGGAGCGCGAGCACCCAGACGTTCGTATTGCTCGCCGCGCCGAAACCTTAGCCAGGGTTTCAGCCGTTGCCCACGAGCGCGGTGAGGTCTCGCCCGGTCTGCGGCGAGTCATCGTGATTCAGGCTGTCCGCCTTGCCGATCTAGCGGCTGCGCGAATGGCTTACGCGGAAGGCCGAGTGAGGCCGTCTCCTAGCGCCATCAACGTGAACGCTCTAGTCGGTAACGTCCTTGAAGAGTCAAGGGTCGACGATGGGTCTGACGACTAAGTCCTCTGCAAAAGTGCCTATTTCAGCAGATCTTCGGTGCGCTTAAGGCGTTCAGTTTTTCGCAAGGGCGGGGGTGGGAGGAACTGACGTCGAGAACGAGCACGTCGAAGGTCGGCGCGTTCTCCCACCCCGGCCGAAGTCTGGTTACCTTGGTATAGCCCCAGGAGCGGTACGCGGTCTGAGCAGCGACATTGTCCGGCCGGACTAGCAGCGTGGTTCGTGGCTCCGTGCGGGCCGCGATCAACCCGTCGTGCAGCGCCGCCGCGATGCCCCGGCGTCGCCGGGCCGGGTGGACCATCAGCTCGCTTATCGCGAACGTGCGGGTTCCGTCCTCGTCAGTGAAACCAAGCGGTACAGGGTCCTGAATGCCCTCCCACCATCGCGTCTCGGCGGGAAGCGGAAAACCGTAGATGTAGCCGACCAGGCTCCCGTCCACCTCGGCGATGACCAGCTCCCACCCCACTCGCTGCATGTGCAGGTCGAGCTGACGCCGGTAGCGGTCCTCGCTGTGGAACTCGCCTCCGCCCGCGTAGACCTCCAGATAGAGACTCACGAGCTGGTCCAGGATGTCCGTGGCCTCTTCGGCATCGCGATGGCGGAGCTGCACGCTCTCCATCACACGGTCACTGCTCGGTCGTAGGCGGCGACGAACTGGCGCGTTGCCGCGGTCGCCTGCCGTGGCATCGCCAGGTTCGAACGCACCCGTGCAAGGTTCCGGCTGATTCGTCCCGAGTTCATCTGGCTCACCGCGGGCAGGACGTCCAGCGCGATACGGGCCGCCTCGTTGGTATCACCCTGCTGGTACGCCGCGTTCGCAAGGTCGATGGTGTAGAGGACCTGGTTGCGCAGATGGCCAGGCGACGGATTGGCAATGATGGCGCGGAACGACTGAGCGGCGCGGTCGGGCCGGTCCAGCGCGAGGTAGGAGAGCCCTTGGATGCCGTTGACTTCCTGCTCGTCCACGAAGCTGACAAATGCAAGATCGTCCTCGTGCGGTCCGCGCTCCAACTCGCGGCGAGCCTTGGTCATTTCCCGGCTGAAGCCGCCCGCGTCCGTGAGAACGGCGTACGCGTGCGCTCGTCGCAGATGTAGCAGCGTGGTGAGCCGAGGTGTCGCCCATCTGGCCGAGACGCGCAGCGCGGCCTGGGCGCAGTGCAGCGACTCGCCGGGCTGACTCTCGCGGAGCAGCATAGATAGCTGGGCTAGCGCTCGTACTTCAACGCGAGGATCGTCGGCGATGCGGGCCCGAGTAATGGCCTCGTTCAGGTAGGGCCTAGCCTCTGGCCTGCGATTGGCATCGATCGCGAGCCAGGCAGCCTGGATGCCGAGGTCGGCCAGGGCGCTTTGAATAGCATCGCCGACCTCTCGACTGTAGTGCGCCCTCGCCGCCCAATTCGACAGCCTGGTGTGCGCCTGGATGGCGATGTCACAGAGTTGGTCGGCACCGACTGCCGCATCGGCTCGCCGAAGATCTTCGACCAGCGAACTGGTCAGGCGCACCTGCTCCATGCCAATGTTCCGGGACACGTCAGCAGGGCCCGGGAGCAGGTAAGGGTGACCGGCTGCGGCGAGTCCCGCGAGCGCGGCCATTGCGTTGAAGCGTCGCCGGTCCGTAGCGCCACCCCCTCCGGTTGATGCCCCCTCCACGGTAACCACCATGGCCGGAAGTTTGCCCTGCTCAGTTATTGCGTCATGCGCACAAGGATCGTCTGCTGTGCCCTCTGCGGCGCGATCGTCGACTCGGTAAGGCTGTCCAGGAAGACCGAACCAGAGACAGGAAGCCGGTATCCCGAGAAGCCTCGCCCAGTGCGCCAACCGATCCAGGTGTACCAGCGGTGGCCCGTTCTCCACGCGGCTCAACTGTGCCTGTGTGATCCCCAGCCATCCCGCCACCACGGACTGCGGCAACGCGACCCGCCCGTGGTACGGATGGCAGCGGTACGCCCGGATCACCCGCCCCAGATGCCGCTCGGCCAGCGCGAGTCGCACCGGCTCGTGGTCCCAGAAGCTCGCCGGCACCACCGGCGGCACGCTGAGCCGGTCCCGCTCGGCGGCCTGGCACGGCGTACACCGCCCGCTGTCGTTGTCCCGGGCCAGCCGTCCGCCGCACCGAGGGCAGGTCGCGTGTGTCACCGGCGGCTCCGTCCGTCTCGCCTCATCGAGCGTATCCATTGAACACGCTCTGTAGAGCGCTGGTATACGCGCGACGCATATCGTCAAGGGACCGCCGGATAAACGAACTCAGGACTGGCGTATCGCCCGCAGCGCCTCGACGACCACGCCCCAACGCCCCGGCCCGTGCACCGAGTCCAGCGGCTTGCCGTCCGCCACCACCACGCCGGCAGCGCGTAGAACCGCCAGGTGCCCCGCATAGGCGGGATGCGCGGCCAACTCCTCCTTGGTGTGCGGGAACGCGATGATCGGCAGCCCCGCGCCCAGCGACTCGTTGAGGACGCCGAGCGCCAACGTGTCGTTGATGCCCAACGCCCACTTGGTCACCGTGTTGAACGTGACCGGGGCGGCCACCACCACATCGGCGGGCGGGTGGGGCTCGGGGTCGCCGGGCATTCGCCACTCCACGCGTACCAGATAGCCGGTTTTTTCTTGCAACGCCGCCCGGTCGAGCCATGGCGCGGCGGTCGGGCTGACGATCATGCAGACCCGCCAGCCGTCGGCGATCAGGAGGTCGACCAGCTCGTCGATATTTTCCGCCGGACCCGCGGCGCAGACGACCAGATACAGCACCGGGCGTTCCGTCATGCCCGCAGTCTGCCCGATTCGACAGTCGCGGCGTGGAGCCCATACCGATCACGTATGCCGTCAACGATCACCGCGACATGCCGTTGTGCCTGGTCAGGCGCGAGAGTCGACGCATGGCCCGGGGCGGGTGCTCGGCCCCGGAGTTGCGCCGGCCCTCATCGGCACAACTCCTCCCGCCCCGGTGCCAGCCCACGATTCAACGACTTGGAGCCGGTATGCCCACCGTGATCGACGACGACCAACCGGCCCACGCGAGTCTGGCCGCCGCCTGGGAGTCGGTCGACGTGCGGGCCGCCGGCGATTTCTGGTGCACAGTCGAAGACCGCCGAGCCGGGCTGCTCCCACGCCGCGACGCGCCGCTGTTCTTCACCGCGCTGGGCCGCCTCCTGGTCGGCGGCGACGCGCCGGCGAATCGGGCGGCGCTGCTCCGGGTGCTCGGCCACGCGTACCGTCACTTCGACCTGCTCCCGCACGCCACCACCATCGGCGACGCGCTGCTCGCGACAGTCGCCCGCCACGCCCGGCCAGTGTGGACGCCGCAGCTCACCGTCGTCGCCGAGCGCGCCCTGCGCCACGCCACGCACGCCATCCGTCGCGCCGCCGCGCACGCCGGCGACGGCCGAGCCTGGTGGCACGTCGAGGTCATCGGCCACGATCGGCCGTCGCCCGACATCGCAATCCTGACGGTACGTCCCTGGCGGCGACTGCCCTTCCAGCCAGGTCAGGCCGTGCCGGTCTGTACGCCGCGCCTGCCCGGGCACTGGCGCTGGCTGTCGCCGGCCAACGCCCCACGCCCGGACGGCACCGTCGAGCTGCACGTCCGCGCCGTACCCGCCGGCACCGTCTCCCACCGCCTGGTTCATCAGGTACGCCCCGGTGAGCTGCTTTGGCTCGGCCCACCCGTCGACACCGGGCTGAGCCTCGACCCGACGGGCACCAACGATCTGCTGCTCGTGGCCGGTGGCACCGGGCTGGCGCCGTTGCGCGCCCTGGTCGAGCAGGTCGCCGCCGCACCGGACGGTCGGCGGGTGACGCTTGTCGTCGGCGCGCGCACGTTCACTCACCTGTACGACGCGGTCGCCCTCGACAAGCTGCAGTGCGCCCACGACTGGCTGACAATCGTGCCGGCCCTCTCCGAGGACCCCTGCGCCGAGCCAGCCGAGCAGGGCGACGCCCTGACCATCGCTCTCGACCATCACCAGCCGGGCCAGGACATCTACGTCTGCGGCCCACCCGCGATGCTGACCGCCGCGCGGTCACGGCTGTGCGCCCTCGGCATCCCCGCCGCGCGCATCCACCTGCCCAGGGGCCTTCGCCTGGCCGCCAGAGCCAGGGCGCGGGACAGTCGGGAGTAGGTCCCCATGAAGCGGTATACCTGTGAGTCATAACTATGACTCACAGGTATACCGCTCGTCAGGACAAGGCCCGCCGGACCGGCCGGTGCGCGGTCAGGACCACGTGTCGCCGAACTCGCGTACCCCGTCGACGTCCAGCGTGATCCGCCCGTTCTCGGTCCACTGGCCGGTGGCGGCGAGCCAGCTCGGGTCGTCGCGCTCGTCGATGTCACTCCAACTGTGCCGGTGGTGCCGCAGCTGGATCGGTCCGGTCGACTCGCCGGGCTCCAGCGTGCCGTCGATGAAGGTCAGCTCGACCCACCCGGGGACCGGCGTGCCGGGGATCGGGTAGCCCGGTGGTGCCGGCGTCGTCAGCACAGGCGGGCCGCCCGGCGGGACGAAGAACTGCACGGTCTGCCGGACCCTTTGGCAACCCAGCGCGGCCCAGTCGCAGTTCGGCACCAGCGACGTGTTGCCGCCCTCGAAGCGCAGGTGGTAGCGCACCCGCACCGCTCGCAGATCGAGCGGCCCGGTGCCGGTGTTGGTGACCTTCAGGAGGTGCTGGATCTGGTTGTTCGTCGGTGACCAGTCGAGGTTGAGGTAGCTGACCGTCGCGCGCCCGCTGGCGGTGCGCACGGTGATGGCGGGCGAGCTGTCCGAGTAGCCGCCGAGCGCGCGGGCGGCAACCGCGATCCGGTACGTCGTGCCGGGCGCGAGGTCGGTCAGCGTGATCGTGGTGTCGAGGGTGGTGCCCAGCCAGCGGTACGTGTTGGTGCCCAGGGGTGCCTGCACCTCGTAGTTGATCGGCTGCTCGGCGGCCGGATCGCCAATCCAGGTCGAGGGTGTCCACCTGAGGGTGAGCTGGTGTGGCCCATTGGCCACCACCATCGGGGTGCCGGGGGTGCTGATGGCCGGGCCGTCGGCACGGGCGCCGGTGACGGCGAGGAGGCTCGCCAGCGCGGCGACGGTGACGGCTGCGATGACGCGGCGAGCATGCATGGCCCGGATTGTAGGGATTAGATCACACGGCATCAATGTCTCTTCGTGCTTGCTGGTCATCTGCCGGATGCAACTTCCATAACCCAACCGAAGTCAACGGGTCGGATTGAAAGCCTTTCCTCGATGGTGCAGAAATGGCAATCGGGCCGATTGTCGCCGCATGACTGGTGATCACAGCGGCTGGTTCATATGCTTGCCGAGTGGTGGAGTCCACCGATTCCCCGCGCCTCCCTCAGGTCCCTGCGCGCTCACATCGCGAGGTGTCGAATGGTCATTTCTCCCATTTATCGGACCGCGCTGGCCGCCATGCTTGGCTGGCTCATGGTCCTTTTCCTGGCTCCAGTCCCGGCCCACGCCGCGACGGTCGATCATTCCGATCTCCGTCCGGAGATGGCGAATTATCTCGCCGAACATCCGGGCGGTACGGCGATCAACGACAACGAGATCAGCTATCAGAACGGCACGTTCGTCGTCACCCTGCGGGCGCCCTTCGGGGTGCTGGCAACCGCCGACTGTCCCTCGGGTTGGTACTGCTTCTACGAGTTGCCCAACTTCGGGTACCCCCGTGGCCGGCTCTCCTCGTGCGGCCGTCAGAACCTGGCGACCTGGCAGTGGCAGGACCGGGTGGAGTCCGCGCACTACAACCTCAGCAGCGGGTCCGTGTCGTTCTACTACTACGGCACGAAGCTGTTCACCATCGGCACGGGCAACCGTGTCCGCAGCGACGCCGCGCCCTACCGGGAGTGGTCGAACTACGTGGACCGGTACTGCCCATGACGGTCATGGCGCCGCCACGACCATCCGGGGTCAGCCGGCACGGCCGTCCGGGATCAGTCGCAGCCGGGGCGCGCGGTCGTCTCGGTCCGCGTACTCGTCATCAGCAGTTCATGACTGAGGACCGCGCCGCCGACGCCGGTCAACTCGTGGCTGAGTAGCCGCCCGTCCTCGCCGAAGATCACGGTGTCGCGGCGGCTCTCACCATCGTCGGCGCTGAACCCGTAGCCGCGCCGGTTCGCCTGGTCGAGCTGCTTCTTGCGGTAGGTGATCCCCGGCGTCGAGGCCAGGTACGACAGCAGCACGGCCCGCTGGCCGGGCGTCAACAGGTGGTACTGGTGGAAGCGTGCCACGAGTCGCAAGGCTCCGGCGGCGTTGCGCCGCCCGGGCGGCAACTCATCGAAGAGTGTCCCTAGCTGGTCGTTCAGCTCACTCAGGTCCTGCGCCGGCAGCGGAAGGACCTCCGACAGCTCCCCGTCGGCGTACGTGTCCACGTCCGGCGGCTCGGTCGGATGCCCGCTGGCTGAGGTCGTCGTGACGGAACGGCCGGCCAGGCGGGAGTTCCACCAGAGACGAATCTCCTGATAGAGCTCGTCCTCCGAGCCAGGCTCGTCAGTTGCCTCGGCACCTCGGACCCGCCGGCAGATATAGGTGAAGCGGCCCGGCGGCACAGCCTCTCGCAGCTGTGCGACCTTCAGTGCCAGCTCGGTCAGGTGCTGGCTGGCCTCGTCCCGGGACGCTCCGCGATCCGGTGCCTCCGACTCGGCGCGTGAGTGGGGTGTGGGAGTCACCTCCAGGCGATCCAGCCCGAGGGGCGAGGGGACGGCGACAGCGGCGGCGGTGCCCAGGACCGCCCCGCCGACGAAGACCGCCGTGATCCACCGCGCGCCCACCCTCCGCATGGTCCTGTGCTTCGCTGCCCGCCGAGACCAGTCCATGCCGTCGTTCAGCGGCAGCCTCGGCTGCGGTATCCCGTCCGTGGTCGGGGCCGGACGCTGGCGTGCCGACTGATTGCCCGCTCGTGGAGCGGGGTGGATCCAGTGGTCCACCGGGCCGGTGCGCCCTGCTCTCGCCGCGTTCTCGGCCTTCAGAGTGTTGATCGCCGGGCGGTGGTGATCGCCGTGCTGCGCACCCGGCACCGCCGTGAAGTTGGTCGACCAGCCCTGGTCGAGCCGGTCGTCGCCCGGCCGCGACACCGACGGGCGCCCGGCCGCAGGCAGCGGCGCCGGCTGGTCGGTCACGCGGGGCAGCACTGGGAGCCGGGCCGGCGCGGGCGGCGTGATCGACCGGTAGAAAACGTTCTTGTACGCCTCCGCGGCCAGGCGGAAGCACCACCGACGTCCGGCGGCGCTGAGGTTGTCGAAGGTCGTGCAGATCAGGGCCTGCGCAATGAGCGAGAGCCGGAACTGCTGCTGCCACTCGCCACCCAGGCCGCTGCTGAACACGGCATTCAGGCCTGCCCGGTGGGCGGTGTCCACCAGCTCGTTCAGCACCGGCGGCAGCACCAGGCTCGGTCGCCCGGGCGACGGGTCGAGCAGTTTGTCGATGAGTGCCGTGGCCTGCGCCGACGGCAGCCCAGGGCCGTCGTTGGGATCGCGGGGTGCCACGTAGCGCAGCAGAGTGGTCAGCAGGAGGCAGACCAGGTCCCGGCTGAGAGGTGCCTTCTCCGCGAACGCGCCGAGATCGACAAGTTGGAACTCCTCGGGCCGCGGGAACCTGTCGAAGGGCACCAGGATGTTGCCACCGTGCAGGTCACTGTGTGCGTACCCGTAGACGTAGTCGATGCGGGTGGCCCCGAAACTCGATGTCGGCGCGATGAGCCGCAGCGCGTTCGGTAGGACGACGCCGTCCACGACGAACCAGTCGCTCGACGGGTCCGGCAGTCCGATGCGCTCCGCGAGGAGGCTTACGTCGGGCTGGACGCCGCCAACCTTCAGCTCCCGAGAGAGGTAGGAGCTGACCCTCCTGTTGCCGAGCGGTCGGCCCTTGTGGTGGTCGCCGTCCGGGTGCTGGTTCAAGTTGGTGAGAAGCTGCTCTGCCACGACGGAGAAGGCGGCAACGACGTACTCGTCGCCGAGGTCGTCGAAGGCGATCACCTGGCAGCCGCCGGCGGCGATCTCCTGGAAGGTGAGGATGCGGTCGCCGTCCAGATCCAGCGGAGGGTAGGGCTGTCGCACCAGGTGGCGCTTGGCGAACTCCTCGTTGGACAGCCGCCACGCCCGTTCGTGCCCGCCCGACTCCCTCGTCCCGCGGTTGTGCACCTTGACGATCAGCTTCTCGGCGCTGTTGCCGCCCCAGCGGGCGCGTCGGCTCAGGGTGACGGCGACCAGGTAGGCGTCGGTGTAGCCGCGGATCACCAGCGCGTGACTCGGTGCCCGCACCGTGCCGTCCAGTTGCTTCGCCCAGCCTCGTAGACGTCTTGTGGCTGGCGGGTCCTGGAACAGGTCATCGAGGCCGTCGTTCATGACCGTCGGTCGGTCCTTTGGTTCGAGCGGACAAGGGTGACCGGGTCTGTGTCGGCCGAAAAGAGTCGCGCGTGGGATGTGCGCGGCATCAAAGATTACCCCTGGAAAGGGCGAATGCGTGAGAAATTCGCAGCGATATGTGAAAGCTACTAAATGGTAGCTAAAAGATCACTGCGGAGAGCCGGTTCGCGACGGTACGTCACATCTATTGACCTGGATATAGACTCGTCACCAGGATGGGAGGGTCCTGTGACAGAGCGTACTGACTCCCTGCTCAGCCGGCAGAACCGACCCGACATGATGGCACTGTTGCACGCGATGTCCGTGTGCCACAGCCGGGCCCAACGGCTCGACAACCTCCGGATGGTGCTCTCCATCGCCATCGGCATCGTCGGCGCGGTCGTCGCCTTCATCGGCGTGTCGGCCGTCGCCGTCACCGCCGTCGGTGCCCTGTGGGCGGTCGTCAACGCGATCGGGCTCGCCTCCTGGTCGACCGGCCAGCTCCGTCGGGCGGCCACCCTCCAGGAGATGTTCGACGTACGGCTCTTCGAGCTGCCCTGGAACACTGTCGCGGCGGGCGAGCCGCTCGGTGCGGAGGAGGTCAGCCGTCTGGACCGCGCCTACCGGGGTGACGAGCGATACCTGCGGGACTACTACGAGGTGCCCCCGCTGCCCCGCCCGTACGACGTGCTCGCATGTCAACAGCAGAACCTCGGGTGGGGCGCTCGGGTGCGCCGACGCTACGCGTACGGCGTGCTTGGTGGTGTCGCGCTCTGGACGGCGGTGGGCGTCGTCTTCGCGGTGACCGCCGATCTCACCGTCGCCAACCTGTTGACGCAGTGGTTCGTGCCGTCGCTCGGCGCTCTCCTGCTCGGTGTCGAGATCTATCGGGGGCAACGCGACGTCGCCATCGAGCGATACCGGGCCCTGGGGATCGTGCACAGGCGGCTCACCGCCGCCGTCCGGCGCGGCGACGACTCGTCCGCCGTACCCGACCTGCTGACCCTCGCGAGGCAGACTCAGGACCTGATATTCCAGAGCAGGCAGGCCCAGGCGCGCGTTCCCGACTGGTTCTTCCGGCGGTTCCACGCCGCAGACCGGGTCGACTTCCAGGCGGCGATGATGAATCTCGGCGACCTTCTCAGCACCCGTCCGCCCGCCGCCCACGTCGACTGACGGTGGTGGTCGCCGGATCATCGGTCCATTACGCGACGTAGTCGGCTTGAAGATAATGCCTGGTCAGATGGTTACCTAGCGTCAACCCGTCATCACGAACGGCCTCGACGTCGGCGTCCTACCTGCCGCCCCGTCCGGCCTCAGACGGGAGAAAAATATGCGTACTCAGAACACCTGCCGCCGGTTCGGTGCCCGCGCGTCCGTACTCGTGCTCGGTCTTGTCGCGGCCGGAGCGGTGATCGCCCCGGCGAGCCCGGCGTCCGCCGCGGTCCCCGGCCTGGTTCGGATAACCGCGACGAGCGTCAGCGACTCGGCCGACTTCCACAGCGCCACCGCGACGTGCCCGGTCGGCAAGGTGCTCACCGGCACGGGTTACGAGCTGAACGGCGTCACCGGTGAGGGCATCGTCGACGACCTGCGCCCCAACGGTGGCCCGGCGACCGCGCCGACGGCCGTCACCGCAGGTGCCTACGAGACGGAGGCATTCGCCGGCAACTGGTCGGTGACGGCGTACGCGATCTGCGCCAACCCGCTGCCCGGCCTGGTCCGGGTCTCCACGGTCAGCGTCAGCGACTCGGCCGACTTCCACTCCGCCACGGCCACCTGCCCGGCAGGCAAGGTGTTGACCGGTACGGGTTACGAGCTGAACGGCGTCACTGGTGAGGGCGTCGTTGACGACTTCCGCCCCAACGGCGGTGTCGCCGCGGCGCCGACAGCGGTCACCGTCGGCGCGTACGAGTCGGACGCCACCGCGCTGAACTGGTCCGTGACCGCGTACGCGATCTGCGCCAACCCGTTGGCCGGTCTGGTGCGCACGTCGACAGTAGGTGCCAGCAACTCCGTCGACTTTCGCAGCGTCGTCGCCACCTGCCCGGTCGGGAAGGTGCTGACCGGTGCCGGCTACGAACTGAACGGCGTGACCGGCGAGGGCATCGTCGACGACTTCCGTCCCAACGGCGGCCCCGCGACCGCCCCGACGTCCGCCGCGTCCGGCGCGTACGAGGAGGACGCCTTCGCCGGCAACTGGTCCGACACGGCGTACGCCATCTGCGCCACGCCGTAACAGGCTGATGGTCCGGCGTGGCCACCCCATACCGCTCGGGGTGGCCACGCCGCTTCGTGATCCGCGCTCTGCGGTCGATACCCCGATATGGCGTCGAAGGACGGTGGCAGGGAGGGCCCGACCGTAGCGTCCCGATCGACGGTTTACGCGCTCGATTCGAGGGAGGCGACCATGCAGACGGCCGGAGGTGTGATGTTGGGTGAGTCCGTCCCGGTCACGGTCCGGGTGGACCGTTGGCGGGCCGGGCTGCCGCCGGACGCTTGGCCCGACAGCCTGCCGGCGAGCGGCGAGATCTGGCGACATGACGTCTTCGCGGTGGCCGAGGCATACCGGGCCGGCCTGGCGAGCGCACGGCAACTGCTGACCGCCGTGCTGGTCTGGGGTTACGGACCCATCGGGTACGGCCCGTGGCGTGCCACCCGGTCGCTCGACGCCGATCCGGAGGGCAAACGCCTGGCGTACGCGCTCGAGGAGGTCTCCACACCGGAGTCAGACGAGGCCGCGCTGGGCGCGGCGTACCGCCGGTTCGCCGACCCCGACCACGCCCGGCTGCCCTGGTTGGGGCCGGGTCTGTTCACGAAGGTCCTCTACGTCGTCGGCTACCGGCGCGGGGTGGGCGGCGTGCAACCCCTGATCCTCGATCGCGTGGTGGCCAGCCGTCTCCCCGCCGAGGTCGGCGTCACCCGTCGCAACGATTGGTCGTCGGACGAGTGGCTGGCCTACCTGCGCTGGGCCGCCGAGCAGGCCAGCATCCGGGGGATCGAGTCGGACGCGGTGGAGATGGCGCTCCGATCGGGCCGCTGAGGTGGCTATCGCGCCGCGCGAAGGCGGTCGTCGAGGGCGTCGAGGTCGGGGACGAACCAGACCTGCCCGCCCTGGTTCGACTCGTGCACGAGTGCGCGCAGCGCCGAACTTCCCGCGAGCTGTGTCGAAATGTCACCGACCACGGCGAGCCGCACCCGGTAGTTGACGAACTTCTGCATCACGTCGCCGGCGAAGCGGGTGCCCAGCGAGAAGAACCGCTCGTCGAGCCGGTGAGCCGGCACCGCGACCACCTGGGCGCCGAGAAAGGCCGCGCCGATCAGGTCCAGCGCGTCCTGCTCGGTGGCGATCGGCGGGCCGGTCGGGTCGCAGACCAGCACCGGCACCCCGGCGCGCTGCTGCATCTCGTCAGGCATCGTGGACCTCCCGGTCGAGTAGGCCGTTGTCGGCGGTGAGGACGGCGTCGAGCAGGTGCAGCAGTTCGGCGGTGGCGGCGGGGTCACCCAGGATGATGACCTTCATCCGGTGGCGTTCCTCGTCGTACATGGTCTGCACCCGCAGGGGGTTGGCCTGGTCGTGGGCCGTGTTGGCGCTGGTGAGCACGAGCGTGCCGAGCCGGTCGGCGGCGGCCCGGTCGACACCGTCGACTTGCACGATGCTGGACACCTCCGCCTGCCCGGCCACCATGGCGGCGGGCGGCCGTCCGGTGAGCGCGTCGAGATCCCGGGCAGCGATCCGGTACTGCTTGCCGATCCGCACCGCCCGCAGGCGGCCGGAGCGGATGTAGCCGCGCACCGTGCGCACGTGCAGGCCGAGCCGGTCGGCGACCTGTTCAACCGAGTACATTTCTTCCGTCATCGTTCCCTATCATAGCGCTAGAGGGAAGTTTGGGTAACGATAGGTTCGGCTCGTTGACCACATCAGCTCCAGAGGACACCGCCACTCGACTGGTTGCACGGCGTCGGTCAGGTCGCTGCGGCCCGGAGGGTGTCCGCGACCGGTCTGCGGGCGGCGGCCAGCGCGGGAATGGCGGTGATCAGGGCCACCCCGAGCAGGACTCCGAGTGCCGCGGTGAGGGCCCAGGAAGCGGGTGGATATCGTTCGCCGTCGAAGAACAGGTACAGCCCGGTGCCGACGGGAATCCCTGCGACGACGCCAGGCGCGGCGGGTAGGAGTTGCGCCACCGCCATGCCCATACCGGCCTGGGTAGGTGTCGCGCCGAGCGCGCGGGCGACCGCCAGCGGGTGCCGAGTTTCGAGCACTGCCGTCCAGGTGCTCACGATGGCGTTGAGCAGCGCGAGGAAACAGGCCACCCCGGCGACGATGAGCATGGCTTGGAGGGTTCGCTCGTTGCGGGGGTCGGGGAGTTCCGAGTAGCCGAGATTCAGTGGGTCGTCGTCCTGCGCCAGGATCGACAGGACGGCGGCGATCGCGGTCGTGGTGATCAGGGTGTTCATGGTGACGAGTCGGGCACGGTGCGGCCGCCGCGCGTTGATGCGTACGCCGATCAGGAGTGCGGTGGGCAGCCGGCGCGACAGCCAGATGAGCCACCGTCGGCGGCGCGCTGGCGTGGGAGCATCGGCCAACGCGTGGACGGTGCTGGTGGCCACGGCGCGTAGCACCGGTCCCAGGGTCGCCGCGACGGCGATCGCGAGGGCGAACGTGGTGGCGGTGACCACCATGCGAAGCGGCGGGTTCACGTCGACGGAGCCGATGAATCCAGGGCTGGGACGAAACAGCAGGGGCGCCGCGAACCATCCGGTAGCCAGGCCTGCCCCGGCGGCGGCGAGCCCGAGCACGAGGTATTCGGCCAGGTGTACGGCAGCGATAACGCCCGGCCCGGCGCCTACGGCCTTGAGCAGCCCCACCTGGCGACGCCGGGCGATGACTCGGCCCGCGACGATGCCGGCGACGCCGACGATCGCTAGGCCAGTCAGCAACCAACTGCCGACCGTCAGAGCCGTCTCCGCCTGCCTGTTCTGCCGGCCGCTGCTGGTGGCGATATCGCCCGCCGACCGGAAGATCCAGCCGCGGAAGCGGGGATCGTCGGTCGACCGGCCGACGACCTGGGCGCCGGCCTGTGGGTCGACCAGCTTGAGGTTCAGGGTGTACGACAGCCGCCGGTCGCCGGCGAGGGTGGTGATGTCGCGGTGATCGACCCAGACCAGGCCGCCCTTCTCCACCAGGTTCCCGCCCGGAAGGTGCCAGTGGACCTGTGGGTACACCGCACGGGCGGCGGTGACCGCGAACCCGGTCACCTGCAATGGGTGGCCGTTGATGGTGACCGTGTCGCCGGTGTGTACGTCGAGGGCCTCGGCGAAGGTGCGTTCCATGACCACGCCGCCGGCACGTATCCAGGTGCCGTCGGTCAGCGCAGGCCGGTCGACGGCGGCGGGTGCCTCGTCGCGGCCCTCGACGATGACCCGGACGGTGGTGTCGCGGGCGGTCAGTGTCAGGAAGGCCAGCGGGAAGGGGCCGCTGTGCTCGGTGACGCCGGGCAGGGTCGCCAGCGGGGCAAGCGCGTCGAGGGCCTGCGGACCGGTGAGGCCCGACTCCACCACCAGGTCGGGCCCGGCGGTGGCGGCCTGGGTGCGCTCGTAGGGGCGGGTGACGAGTTCGTTGAGGGCGAGGCCGAGGGTCAACGTCGCGGTCGCGGCGGTGATGGCGACCAGCAGCAGCACGTTCTCGGTCCGGTGTTGACGCAGGCCCCGTATCAGTAGTCGCCAGATGAGCAGCAGACGACCAGCCATCTCAGTGCACCCCGCCGTAGACGGTGCCGGTGCCGGTCCCGGTGAGAAGGCTGTCGTCGGCGAAGGTCCCGTCGCGCATGGAGATCACCCGGTCGGCGACCGCCGCGATGCGGGCGTCGTGCGTGACCACCACGAGGGTCTGCCCGGTGGGGCGCAACTCCTCGAACAGCCGTAGCACCTCCAGGGTGGCGGCGGTGTCGAGATTGCCGGTCGGCTCGTCGGCCAGAACGACCTGCGGCTCGTTGCTCAACGCGCGGGCGATGGCGACGCGTTGGCGCTGGCCGCCGGATAGTGCCGAGGGAAGGTGCGTGGCTCGGTCGGCCAGCCCGACCTGGTCGAGCAGATGCAGCGCGCGCCGCCGAGCGCGACCCGGAGACCACCCGGCCAGCAGGGCGGCCATCTCGACGTTCTCCACGGCGGTGAGTTCGTCCATGAGGTGAAAGGACTGGAAGACGAGACCGATGGTGTCGCGCCGGAGTCGGGCGAGGGCGCGCTCGCTCATCGTGTCGATCCGGCGGTCGGCGAGCCACACCTCGCCGTCGGTGGGGCGTTGCAGCCCGCCCAGCAGGTGCAGCAGGGTGGACTTGCCGCAGCCGCTCGGCCCCATGATCGCCAACGTCTGGCCGGCGGGCACGTCCAGGTCCACCTCGTCGACCGCGCGTACCAGCGCGTTGTCCCAGCCGTACCACCTGCTCAGCCCACGCGTCCGCACGGCCATCGACCCGGTCATGCCCCCGCCTTCCGTTCAGCTCGATCACGCTCGGACCAGATGCGCTCGCACGCCTCCAGCCACTCCAGATCAGCTCGCAGCCGCAACACGACGCCCTCCAACAACAACCCGGCAACCGGATCCACCGACCGCTCCAACGCCGCCCGTTGCGCGTCACGCAGGCGGCGCAGCACCTCACGTCGTTGCGCGTCCACCAACGCCACCGGATCGGCCAACCGGGCAGCTGCGGCGGCTACCAGCTTCAGGTGAAACTCCGTGAGGTCCGGCTTCGGCCAGCTCACCTCGGTCAGCCAGCCGGCCAAACGCTGCTGTCCGGCCGGCGTCAACGCGTAGACCCGTCGGTCCGGCCGGTCCGGCAGGCCCTCGGCCTGCTCCGAGGTCACCAGGCCAGCCTTCGCCAACCGGGCCAGCGTCACGTAGACCTGCCCTGCGTTCATCGACTCCCCGAGCGGGCCAAGTGCGTTCCGCATCCGGCTGCGCAACTCGTACCCGTGCGCCGGCTCCTTGGCCAACAGGGCTAGCACCACGTCCTGCAATGCGACCCCCCCGAATAGATCGCTTATAGATAACCGCTAGCTATGCCGCTGTCAAATCTCGACACTGGTCGTCGCAGGGTTCCAGTACCGTCTGGAAACCATGGACGCGCGGGCCGGCGACGCCATCATCGGGCGGGATCATCCCGCGGGTCTGCTGCGCGCCGAACTGGACCGGGCCGCCACCAGCCACGGCGGTCTCGTCCTGGTCACCGGTGAGCCGGGCATCGGCAAGACCACACTCGTCACGTCGGCGGCGCGGGAAGCCCGTCGGCGAGGGGCGCTCGTGGTGGGCGCGGCCTGCTGGGACTCCGACAGCGCCCCCGGTTACTGGCCATGGGTGCAGGTGTTGCGCGCGATCCGACGCTCCGCCGACGACTGGGCGCTCGCACGCCCGGACGCCGAGCCCGCCCTCGCCGCCCTGCTCGGCGAGACCGGCACCGGTGACGTACCCGGCCTCACCGCCGCCTGGTCGACCCGCGACGGCCAGGATGTCGCCGACCAGGAGGCGTTCGCCCTGTACGACGCGGTGACCGCGGCACTGGTCGCCGTCTCCGCGCGCCGGCCGGTGGTGGTCGTCCTCGACGACCTGCACTGGGCCGACCCGGCTTCGCTGCGGCTGCTGGCGTTCGCCGCCCAGCACACATGGTTCGAACGCCTGTTGCTGATCGGCACGTACCGCGACGCGGAGGTCGAGGCGGGCGACCATCCGCTGCGCGCGCTGTTGCTGCCTCTGGTCGCCAAGGCCACCACGATCACCCTCACCGGCCTGGCCCGCGACGAGGTGGCCGCGTTGATGGCGCGTACCGCCGGCCGGGAACCCGCCCCTGAGCTGGCCGACGAGGTGCACCGCCGCACCGGCGGCAACCCGTTCTTCGTCGAGGAGACCGCGCGGCTGTGGCACACCGACGGCACGACCGGCGCCATCCCGCCCGGCGTACGCGAGGCGGTACGACGTCGGCTCGCCCAGTTGCCCGCCGCGGTGGTCGAGGCGCTGACCGTCGCCGCCGTACTGGGCCGCGAGTTCCACCGGCAGGTCGTGGCGGCCAGCGCGGCGGTCCCGCCCGCGCAGGTCGACCGGCTCCTCGACGACGCGGTGACCGCCCGCCTGGTGGTCGCCCGGGGCGGCGGCCGCTTCACCTTCGCCCACGACCTCGTCCGGGAGACCCTGTACGACGGGCTCACCGTCGACGACCGGCAGTCCCGCCACGCCGCAGTGGTCCGGGCGGTGGACCCGCCGAGAGCGCCCACCGACCGGCCGATCCCTGCCGACCTGGCCCGCCACGCCTACCTGGCCGGTGCCGCGCTCGACCGGACCCGGGCCGTCGAGCTGCTGGTCGCCGCCGGGCGGGACGCGTTCGCCCGGCTCGCCGCCGACGAGGCGGGGATGCACTTCCGCCGAGCGTTGGAGATCGTCGAGGACCCCGCGCAGCGGATTCGGCTGCTCGTCGACTTCGGAGAGGTGCAGTCCCACCACGCCGGCAGAGCGGAGGCCGTACGTCTGCTGGCCGAAGCCGCGACGCTCGCCCGTACGCTCGACGACCCCGTGCCGCTGGCCCGCGTCGCGCTCACCGTGCACCGCGCCCGCCAGGTGGACACCACCCACGCGGTCGACACGACGGACCTGATCCGCGAGGCGTACCGGCGGTTGATCGGCGAGCCCGCCGCCACCGTCTCGACGGGCACCCTGGTAGCGGATCTGATCACCGCCACGGAGACCATCGCCCGTCGGGGTCGCGACGACGAAGCGCTCACCTTCAGCCTGTGGGCCCGCCACGACACCACCTGGGGGCTGGGCACCGCGGCGGCGAGAGCCGCGCTCACCGCCGAGATCCGGGACGTGGCTCGACGCTCGGGTGACCGGGAGACCGAGCTGTGGGCCACGTCGCTGCGCTGGGTGGCGTTACTGGAACTGGGCGACCCGCGCTTCATGGAGGAGTTCACCGCCTTCGTCACCGTGGGCCAGCAGGGTGAGCTGGCTCGTCCCCGGATGGCGGCGGCGGTCGACGGTGGGATCATCGCGGCGTTCCGGGGCGACTTCGCCGAGGCGGACGAGCGGTTCACCGTCATCGCCGAGCTGTCCGACCCGGGGCACGCCGAATTCGCCTTCATGGGTCATCACCTGCGCTGGGCCCGGCTGCTGTTGCAGGGGCGCTTCGACGAGATCGACGCGCTGCTGCGCGAGTGGGCGCCGACCGACTACCCGTACCGGGAACTACTGTCGGCCATCACGGCCGCCGAACGTGGCGACGACGACGAGGCGGTGCGATTGACCGCTGGCATCGAGGCCGCCGGCATCCACTACCCGCGTCCGGTGTCGCCGCTGTGGCTGCGCCTGCGCGCACAGGCCGCCGCCGCGTCCCGGGATCCGCGGCGCTGCGACGACGCCCGCGTCGCGCTGACCCCACACGGTGGACAGTGGGCGGTGGGGCTGTTCGGCTGCGACATCAGCGGACCCATCGACCACTGGCTCGCCGTCGTCAACGCCGCACAGGAGCGCTGGGACGACGCGATCACCGGCTTCACGGCGGCCCGCGACGCCGCCGACCGGATGGGCTCCCGACCCTGGTCACTCATCGCCCGCGCCGAACTGGTGAACGCCCTCGCCCGCCGTGGTCACCCGGGCGACGCCGCGACGCTGACGGAGGTGCGCGCCACCACCGTCCGGGACGCCACCGCCCTCGGCATGAAGCAGGTGCTCCTCCGGCTCGCCAACCCGGACCCAACCCACGCCGAGCTGAACCAAGGCGGGCTGTCTCACGCTGCGTCGGGCCACGCCGTTGGCCGGGCCGGGGGCAGCGGGCTGGGCGATGTCGCGCTCGCGGGCCAGGCCGTCGGGGAAGGCCACGCAGGCGGGGGCGACCAGGTGGTCGGGGGCGGCCCGGCCGTCGGCCGGCGTCAGGTGGTGCCGTCCGACCCCACCATCGAGGGGTACGCGTTCCAGCGCGACGGGCCGGTCTGGCGGCTCGCGTACGCGGGAGTGGTGGCGCACCTGCCCGACGCCAAGGGCCTGCACGACCTGCACCTGCTGCTGGGCCGCCCCGGCAGTGACGTCCCGGCGGTGGAACTGCTCGACCCGGCCGCTGGGCCGGTGCTGGTGGCCGCCCGTCGGATGGGCGGCGACCCGGTCCTCGACGACGAGGCGAAGGCCCGCTACCGGCGGCACCTGACACGCCTCGACGACGAGATCGACCGGGCCGCCGCGCGTGGCGACACGGCGAAGGTCGGCGCGCTGGACGTCGAGCGCGGCGCGTTGATCGAGGAGTTGCGCGCCGCGGCGGGGCTGGCCGGCCGAAGCCGACGGCTGGGCGACGAGGCCGAACGCGCCCGCAAGACGGTCACCGCGCGAATCCGCGACACCCTGCGCAAGCTCGACGACAACCATCCCGCGCTGGCCAACCACCTGCGCGATGCGGTCTCCACCGGTGCCACCTGCCGTTACCTCCCGCAAACCCGCCTCCCCTGGCACCTCTAACCCCCCACCCGCGCCCCCGCCCGCCCCCGCCTCGGCGATCTTGCACTTTCGGTTGTTGATTTGGGCGCTCCCGTGGCTTATGTCGCCACAGCAAGTGCAAGATCGCGGGGCAGTCGCCGTCAGGTCTCGTCGATCATGGAGTTGTGGTGCCCGGTTTGGGGATTTGCGGGCTGATTTGTCGCCCACCACAACTTCATGATCGACGGGGCGGGGGCAGGGGCGCGGGGCGCGGGGGAGCAGGAGGCGGGTTAGCGGCGGTTGTAGCGGTGCATTGTCAGGGTGCCGAAGACGACGACGAAGCCGGCGCTCCACACCAGGAGCCACATCGTGGCGGACGGGTCCGTTTCGCCGGACATGACGGCGCGTACCGCGGCCACTAGTTGCGTCACCGGGTTGACCTTCACGAACGCCTGGAGCCAGCCGGGCATGGTGGTCGGCTCGACGAAGACGTTGCTGAGGAACGTCAGCGGGAACAGCACCATCATGCTGACCCCCATCACCGACTTCTCGCTGCGCAGGATCAGGCCGAAGAACGTCCACACCCAGGAGAACGCGAACGAGAAGACCACCAGCAGCCCGATCCCGGTGGCCACGCCGGCGACGCCACCGGCGGGCCGGAAGCCGAGCGCCAGCCCGACACCGAGGATGACCAGGGCGGCGAGGATGTAGCGCAGCACGTCCCCGAAGATCATTCCGACCAGCGCGGCGGGTCGCCAGACGGGCAGCGTCCGGAAGCGGTCGAAGATGCCCTTCTCGATGTCGGTGTTGAGGCCGACGCCGGTGTACATGGTGATCATCACGACGCTTGTCACCATGATGCCGGGCAGGAAGAACTGCAGGTAGTCGCGCGGGCTGTCGGCGAGAGCGCCACCGAACAGGTACGTGAACATCAGCACCATGATGATCGGGAACGCGGTCACGTCGAAGAGCTGTTCCGGCACGTGCTTGATCTTCAGCAGGGCTCGCCAGCCGAAGGTGAGCGACGCGCCCAACGCGCTCGGCCGGGTCGGTCGGGCGCCCGGCGCGAGGACTGTCGCCAACGCCTCGGCGGACGGTACGTAGACCGACGGTGCCCGTTCGGCGGTGGTGGCGGTGGTGGTGTCGCTCATCGGGCTGCCTCCAGCTCGTCGTCGCGCTCGTCGGCCGACACGGCCGGGTGGTCGGTCAGGGCCAGGAAGACCTCGTCCAGGCTGGGCTGGCCGAGGGAGAAGTCGTCGACGACGATGCCGGCGCGGGCCAGGTCACCGAGTGCGCGGGCCGCCTGCGCGCTGGCGTCGAGATCGGTGCCGGCCTCGCCGACGCGGGCGGTCAGGGCCACCGGATCGGCGGCGAGCTGCACCGGCACGTTCAGTGCCTCCCGGAGTACCTGCTCGGCCTGGGGCCGCTGGCCGGGGTCGCGCAGTCGCAGGTGGACCGTGCCGGAGCCGACCGACGACTTCAGCTCGCCCGGTGTGCCCTCCGCGATCACCCGACCGTGGTCGACGACCGCGATCCGCCCGGCGAGTTGGTCGGCCTCGTCGAGGTACTGGGTGGTCAGCAGCACGGTCGTGCCGTGTGACACCACGGCGCGGACGATCTCCCACACCTGGTTACGGCTGCGCGGGTCGAGGCCTGTCGTCGGCTCGTCGAGGAAGAGCAGGTCAGGGGTGTTCAGGATGCTCGCGGCGATGTCGATGCGTCGTCGCATGCCACCCGAGTACTTCTTCACCTGGCGGTCGCTCGCCTCGGTCAGACCGAACGCGGCCAGCAGCGCCGCCGCGCGGTCCCGGGCGGCCGGCTTGCGCAGGCCCAGCAGACGGGCCAGCAGCACCAGGTTCTCGGTGCCGGTGAGGTCCTCGTCGACGGAGGCGTACTGGCCGGTGAGGCTGACGCGGCTGCGAACCTTGTCGGCCTCGGTGACCACGTCGTGCCCGAAGACCCGCGCCGTGCCGCCGTCGGGACGCAGCAGCGTCGCCAACACCCGGACCGCCGTGGTCTTGCCGGCCCCGTTCGGGCCGAGCAGGCCGTAGACGGTGCCGGCGGGCACCCGCAGGTCCATGCCGGCCAGCGCCCGGGTCTCTCCGAACGTGCGGGTGAGCCCCTCGGCCTCGATGGCCAGGCCGGTGGAGCGTGTGTTCATCATTCCTACCTCTCGTCCGATGGCCGGCGACGTCGTGGTCGGTGTGACCAACGACCCCGCCGTCCTACAGGCGCGAGGTGACGATCGCCTGTCCGCTAGATCGGAACTAGCACGTGCCGTTTCGGGACGGAATGTCGGTGGGACCGGCTTGACTGGGACCGACGAGGGGGACGGAATGACGCAGGTACGCATCGAGCCGTGGCACGAGGATGATCTCGATCTGCTGCGGCTGCTCAACTCACCGGACACGCGCAGACACACGGGCGGCCCGGAGACCGACGAGCAGGTGGTCGCCCGGCACGACCGGTACGTGCACTTCGCCGAGGGCGGGCAGGGGTGCATGTTCACGGTGGTGCTGCCGGACGGCACGCGGGCGGGCAGCGTCGGCTACTGGGCTCGCGAGTGGCGTGACCAACCGGTGTACGAGCTGGGCTGGGCGGTGCTGCCCGCGTACCGGGGGCAGGGGCTGGCCACCGCCGCGGTGCGCGCGGCTCTCGACGTGACGCGCGCCCGACGGGACCGGCGCTATGCGCACGCGTACCCGTCCGTCGACAACCCCGCCTCGAACGCGGTCTGCCGCAAGGCGGGCTTCACCCTGCTGGGCGAGACGAATTTCGAGTACCCGCCCGGGCACCTGATGCGTGCCAACGACTGGCAGCTCGACCTGACCGCCCCGCCGGCCGACGACTGAGGTCGGCGGGGCGGTCGTCGCAGGTCACCAGGTGGTGTCGAGACGGTGCCGCTGCTCGGCGGTCAACTCCAGCTCCACCGCGGCCAGGCTCTCCTCGAGCTGGGCCACCGAGGAGGCGCCCACCAGTGGAATCGACGGCAGGTCACCGCCGAGCAACCAGGCGAGCACCACCTGGTTCACCGTCGCGCCGGCCTGCCCGGCGACCTCCCGCAGGGCGGCCAGCCGCCGGGGTGCGCTCGGCAGGTCGTACGCGTCGCTGAGCGGCATGTCCGCCCGGCTGTACGCCCCCCTGAGCAGTGGCGAGTACGCCACCAGGGTCAGCTCCGGCTCGGCGCGCAGGTAGCTGAGCAGGTGGCCGCCGGCGGCGCCCGGGTCGCCGTCCGGGTCCAGCTCGCTGGCCACGTCGGTGCGCCGGGTCAGGTAGCTGTGGTGGTACTGGAGCACCTCGTACCCCGGGAGGCCGGCGGCGGCGGCGAGCGCGCGGGCCCGCTCCACCCGCCAGGCGCGGTGGTTGCTCGCGCCCAACAGGCCCACCGTGCCCTCGGCGACCAGGTCGGCGAAGCCCTCCACGGTCTCCGCGAGCGGCACCGTGCGGTCCTCGATGTGCGCGTAGAGCAGGTCCAGCCGTTCCACGCCGAGCCGGTCGCGGCTGCGCTCCGCCGACTCGCGGATCACCTTCGCCGACAGACCCTCGGCGTTGTCGAGGTAGCTGGTGCCGGGGGCCAGTGGACGGGCACCCAGCTTGGTGGCGATGACGATCTCGGTGCCGATGCCCCGGCTGCGCCGCCACCGCCCCAGCAACTCCTCACTCTGGCCACCCTGCGAGCCGTCGACCCAGAACGCGTAGTTGTCCGACGTGTCGATGAAGGTGCCGCCCGCCTCGACGTACCGGTCGAGGATCGCGTACGAGGTGGCCTCGTCGGTGGTGCTGCCGAACAGCATGGCCCCGAGGCTGAGCACGCTGACCTCGCGCCGGGTCGCCGGGTCGGTGCCGATCGTGCGGTACCGCATGGGATCTCCTTCCGTGCGCCCTGCCGGTGGGCGCCGAGGACCACCCTGGCGGCTGGAGTGCACTCCAGGTCAAGCGCCCGTCTCACCAGGCGAGTACGCCGTAACCACCGCCGGCGTCCATCTGGAAGCCCCAGAGCAACCCGCTCGGCCCGTCCGCCGGGAGGGTCGCCAGGTGCACGCTCACCTCGGCGCCCTGCTCGGGCGTACGGAAGCCGCTGTTGCCGTTGAAGTCGGTGGCGCAGTAGCCGGGGTTCGCCGCGTTCACCTTGATCGAGGTGTCCCGCAGCTCCTTGGCGTACATGGCGGTGAGCATGTTGAGCGCCGCCTTCGACGACGGGTACGGCACCGAGGTCAGCGCGAAGAGCGCGCCGTCCGGGTCGGTCATCACGGCGATCGAGCCGACCTCGCTGGAGACGTTGACGATCCGTGCCGCCGGTGCCCGGCGCAGCAGCGGCAGCAGCGCGTTGGTGACCGCCACGACCCCGAAGACGTTCGTCTCGTACAACCGGCGCATCGTCGCCACGGTCGTCTCGCTGGGCAGCCCCCGCGTACCGTCGGCGAGCACGATGCCGGCGTTGTTGACCAGCACGTCGAGTCGGTCGTACTCGGCTTCGACGAGTTTCGCGGCGGCGGCCACCGACGTGGCGTCGGTGACGTCCAGCGGCACGAAACGGGCATCGACGCCGCCGTCGCGCAGCTCCCGCTCCGCGGCGCGGCCCCGCTCGGTGTCCCGCGCGCCGACCAGGACGGTCATCCCGAGGCCGCCGAGCTGACGGGCGGTGGCGAGGCCGATTCCCTTGTTGGCCCCGGTGATCAGGGCGGTCATCTTCGTCATGCCACCGAGCCTGTGCTCGCCGGCGGCCGGTGGGGAGAGACGCCCCGAGGCTGGGACCAGCGGTACCACCCTGGCCGACCCGGCAGGCGGCATGCTGGGAGGCATGACGACCAGCGGCCTGCGGCGTGACGAACTGGCGGCGTTCCTCCGCGCCCGGCGCGCCCGCCTGCGGCCCGCCGAGGTCGGCCTCCCCGACGGGGTACGGCGGCGTACGCCGGGGCTGCGTCGGCAGGAGGTCGCCCAGCTCGCCGGGATGTCGATCGACTACTTCATCCGGTTGGAGCAGGGCCGGGGGCCGCACCCGTCCCGGCAGGTGCTCGCCGCGCTGGCCCGGGCGCTGCTCCTGAGTCGCGACGAGCGGGAGTACCTGTTCCGGGTCGCGGGGGAGAACCCGCCGTCGCCCGTCGGACCGAGCCGCGAGGTGCCGCCCGGGCTGCGGCACCTGCTCGACGCCATGACGGAGACCCCGGCGTACCTCGTCGACGCCGCGTACCACGTCCTGGCCTGGAACCGGCTGGCCACGTACTTCGTGGGGGATCTCGCGGCCGTGCCGCACGCGGAGCGCAACATGATCCGCTGGACCTTCCGGCAGCCGGTGACCGACGCCCACTGGTCCGATGCCGACGCCCGCCGGTTCGTGCACAGCACGGTCGCCGACCTGCGGGCCGCCTACGGCCGTTACCCGGACGATCCGGCGATCCGCGAGCTGGTCACCGAGCTGCTCGGCACGTCGCCACGCTTCGCCCGGCTCTGGGCCGAGCACGAGGTCGAGGAGCGGCGTCCCATCGTGAAGCGGGTGGCGCACCCCGGGCTGGGGCCGCTGGAGTTCGAGTGCCGCGTGCTGGTGGTGCCGGAGACCGAGCAACGGCTGATCGTCTACGTGCCCGAGCCGGGCTCGCCGACCCAGGCGGTGTTCCACCGGCTCGCCGAGCGTGTGGACGGCTGACCCACCCCGAACAGCGCGCTGCCCCGGAGCAGTGACTCCGGGGCAGCGCGCGCCGCTCAGCGGGGTACGTAGGCGAAGGTGTCCGGGTTCGGGCCCTGCCGCCCGGCCTCGCCCTTGTCCAGTCCGGTGATGCGCTCCATCGCCGCGTCGTCCAGCTCGAAGTCGAAGATCCCGGTGTTCTCCTCGATCCGCTTCGGGGTGGTCGACTTCGGGAAGATGATGTCGCCGCGCTGCACGTGCCACCGCAGCACCACCTGCGCCGGCGTACGGCCGACCTGCCCGGCGATGTCGACCACCGTCGGGTCGTCCAGCACCTTGCCCTGCGCGATGGGCGACCAGGCCTCGGTGAGGATGTTGTGCTCGCGACCGTAGGCGCGGACCTCGTCGTTGGTGAAGTACGGGTGCGCCTCGATCTGGTTGACCGCCGGCACCACGCTCGCCTCGTCGGCCAGCCGCTGCAGGTGCGCCACCTGGAAGTTCGACACGCCGATCGAGCGGGCGCGACCGTCGCGCTGGAACTCCTCCAGCACCTTCCACGTCGAGACGTAGTCGCCGTCGTACAGGGTCGGCAGCGGCCAGTGGATCAGGAACAGGTCGATGTAGTCCATCTTCAACGCCGACAGCGTCGAGTCGAACGCCTTGCGGGCGTCGTCCGGGCGGTGGAAACCGTTGTTCAACTTGCTCGTCACGTACACCGAGCCGCGGTCGAGGCCGGACGTGCGGACGGCCTCGCCGACCTCGGCCTCGTTGCCGTACATCTCGGCGGTGTCGATGTGCCGGTAGCCCACCTCGAGCGCCGTGGTCACCGCCGCGGCGGTGTCCTTCGGCTCGATCTGGAACACCCCGAAGCCGAGCTGCGGGATCGTGGTGCCGTCGTTCAGGCTGATGTCAGGAATCGTGAGTGCCACTGCGGCTCCTTTGCGTATTCGTTATCCGTTATCCATACCCGGGCAGGTGGACGATTCACCGCCCAAAGCGAGGTGACGAGCGCAACGGCGATTCGGTTCACCCGGTCGTGTCGAACAGCACCGGCCAGGGCCGTGCCGCCGGCACCGACGGCGACGTGGGTGGCGCCGGCTCGGCGGTGGCCAGCACCTCGGCGGCGAGCTGCCCGACCATCGGCGCCGCCGGGTGGGCCGACCGCTGCGGCCAGACCGCCGAGGTGCGTCTGGTCAGCGACGCGTCGGCGAACGGTCGCCAGGCGATCCGGGGTTCCCGGCGGGCCAGGGTCGCCGGCTCCACGGCGACCCCACCGCCGGCCAGCACCAACCCGAACAGGAACTCCGGGTTGCGGGCGGGCCGTACCCGCGTCGGCTGCCACCCGTGCCGCCGGCACACCGCGAGCAGGTGGTCGTGCCAGCCCGGCGCGGTGGCCCGGGGCGCGGCCACCAGGTCCAGGCCGGCGAGCGCGGCGAGCGGTACCTCCCGGCCGCGCGCCAGCGGCGAGGTCCGCGGCAGCAGCACCCCCAGCGGTACGTCGACAGGGGCGCCGAAGCGCAGCCCGTCCGTGTCGACCGGGTGGTGCACGAGCCCCACGTCCAGGCTCCGTTCGGTGAGCATCCGCACCTGCTCGGCGGTGGTCAGCTCGTGCAGCTCCACGTCGAGGCCGGGCGCACGGGTGGCGAGCTGGTCCAGCAGAGCCCGCAGCGTCACCGCGGGAGTCTCCGGCGGCACACCGGCGCGCAGGACGCCCAGCTCACCCGCGCGGACCTGGACCATGAGGTTGCGCAGCCGGCCCTCCCCGGCGAGGAGTTCCTCCGCCTCGGTGAGCAGCAGACCACCGGCGGTGGTGAGTCGCACCTGTCGGCGGGAGCGGTCGAACAGTTCGACGGCCAGTTCCCGTTCCAGCCGCTGGATCGACTGGCTCAACGGCGGCTGGGCCATCCCGAGACGGTCGGCGGCCCGTCCGAAGTGCAGCTCGTGGGCGACCACCACGAAGTGCCGCAGATGTCGGAGCAGGTTCACGGCCGGACCCTACGCCAGCGGCGGGGCACCGCCAGTGGATACCGTGCCGGGGTGGACGTGGGGGAGCGGATCGAGGCCATCTTCGCCGACGCCGGGGTGACCGCCAGCCTGCACGTCGTGGACCTGGACGCGGCGGGCCGGGAGGTCGGTGTGCGGGCCGACGAGCAGGTGGTGATCGCGTCGATCTTCAAGATCCTGCTGGTGCTGGAGTTCGCCCGGCAGGTCGAGGCGGGCCAGGTCGACCCGACCGAACGCGTCCTGGTCACCGCCGCCGACCGGCTCGGTGGTTGGGGGCTGGCCGGCTGCGCCGACGACGCCGAGGTGTCGTTGCGGGACCTCGCGTACTTCGCCATGTCGGTGAGCGACAACACGGCCGCCGACCTGCTGTTGCGCCGGGTCGGCCCGGACCTGCTGCCGATGCTCGCCGCCGAGCTGGGCCTCGGCCGTACCCGCGTTCTCGGCGGCCCACGGGAGCTGGTCGAGATGATGCTCGCCGACGTGGGCGCGCGTACCGAGGTGGAGTTCGCGCGGATCTTCCCGACCCTGCCGGCGGACCGGGTCCGGGCCATGCGGGTCTTCGACCCGCAGCGCACCACGTCCAGCACGGCGCGGGACATCACCCGGCTGCTCGGCCTGATCTGGCGGGACGAGGCCGGGCCGGCGTCGGCGTGCGCGATGGTCCGCGCCTGGATGGCCCGGCAGCTTTTCTGGACCCGCCTGGCCGCCGGCTTCCCGCCCGCCGTGCGGGTGTCCGGCAAGACCGGCACCCTGCCCGGGCTGCACCTGGAGGCCGGAGTCGCCGAATACCCCGACGGCGGCCGGTACGGAATCGCCGTCTTCGCCCGCGCGGACGATCTCGCCCCGCGCCGGATCGACGTGGACCTGGCCGTCGGGCGGGCTGCCCGCACGGCCGCTGAGGCCTTGCGCGGCGACTGAGTTTCCCGCGACCTCCGGCGGTGGACACCTGTGCTGAGCAGGCTCGATATGCGGTGACGTATCGGTGGTGGGCGCTTTCGATCTTGGACCGGAGCGTGGCGGTGCTGGTTGGCTCGTCTCGACCGATCACCCGAACACGGGGAGCAGCTCCACATGCCCAACCTCGACCGCCGTCGCTTCCTGCGCGACGCCGCAGCCACCACCGCCCTGGTCTCCGCCGGTGGCCTCGCCGCCTCGACCACCCCTGCCCAGGCCGCGCCTCCGCCCGCCGCACCCACGCCGACCGGCCGTCCAAGGGGCGCGGTCAGCTTCCGCTGGTGGGGTACGGCCGGCTGGCGCATCGACATCGCCGACCGGACCATCCTGGTCGACCCGTTCCTCAGCCGGATCGACACCGGCCTGTTCGCCGGCGCCTTCAAGACGGACACCCCGTTGGCCGTGCGCACCGACGTGATCGACCCGCGCGTCGACAAGGCCACGACCGTCCTGGTCACGCACACCCACTGGGACCACTTCATGGACGTGCCGTACATCGCCGGGCGTACCGGCGCGCGGGTGTTCGGCACGCTCACCGCGTACCACCTCGGGTTGGCCTACGGGGTGCCGTCGGCGCAGCTCAGCGCCGTCAAGGGCGGGGAGGTGCTCGACTTCGGCGACCACACCGTCGAGGTGGTCGGCTCGCTGCACAGCCGCAACGCGTCGTACTCGGTGGCCTTTCCCGGGGTGCGGGTGAGCCAGCCGGCGCAGCCGGCGACCATCGCGGACCTGCCGGAGGGCGACACGCTGGGCTACCTGCTGCGGGTCGAGGGCGGCCCGTCGGTCTACCTCACCGGGGCCAGCGACGTCGCCGAGCGCAACCTCACCGGCCTGGCGCCGGACGTGGCGATGGTGGCCATGCAGAGCGCCACCACCACCGCCGACTACCTGCCCCGGCTGCTGGCCGGTCTGGACTACCCGAAGGTCGTGGTGCCGGTGCACTGGGACAACTTCGAGACGCCGCTGCGGAACCCGCCGGTCGTCGCGCCGGCCGACCGCGCCCGCCTCGACGACATGATCGCGGCGGTGCGTCGGATCTCGCCCCGCAGTCGGGTGCTGGTGCCCGAGTACGAGACCGCGTACCACTTCTGACCGGTCCCGGGCGGGCGTCCGCGCCCGCCCGGTCAGCCGGCCGCCATCTCCGCCAGGGTGCGCACCGATTTCCAGTTGCGGGTGGTGCCCACCACGCCGAGCTGCTTCTCCAGGTAAGCGTTGGTGAACTTCGTCCGGCCGTAGCCACCGTCGGGGAAGTGCAGGAAGACCTCGCGGCCGGTCACCGTGAACGCCGCGTTCTCACCACCGGGCACGGTGAGCGCGTCGGCCAGGGACTTCTTCGGCGCTACCGCGAGGAAAGCCACCAGCAGCCGCTTCGGGTCGTCGTCGATCTCGGCGTACGGGTTGCCGCCCGCCACCGCCGCCAACTCCCGGCCGCTGCGCACCAGCGCCGGCACGGTGAGCCCCAGCTCGTCGGTGAGCGCCCGCTCGATGCCGGCGGCCAGCTTCTCCGCGTCGTGCACACTGCTGCCGAAGACCACGTTGCCGCTCTGCAGGTACGTCGTGACGTCGTCGTGCCCGAGGTCGGTGACGATCCGGCGCAGGTCGGCCATCGCGAGGCGGGTGCTGCCGACGTTGACCCCCCGCAGCAGGGCGACGTACCGGGTCATGTCTCCTCCTGGGTGTACGGCCGACCGGCTCAGCGTAGGCCGCCCGGCCCTACCAGTCCCGTCTCGTACGCGACGATGACCAGTTGCGCGCGGTCGCGCACCGCCAACTTCGTCAACAACCGCCCGATGTGGGTCTTGACCGTGGCCTGGCTGAGGTTGAGATGCCCCGCCAGCTCGGTGTTGGACAAACCACGGCCGATCAGCGTGAGCACCTCCCGTTCCCGTTCGGTCACCCCGTCGAGTTGTCGGGGCAGGGGTCGGCTCGGCTCCGGCCGCCGGGCGAACTCGTCGATCAGCCGGCGGGTCACCGTCGGCGCGAGCAGCCCCTCACCGGCGGCGACCACCCGGATTCCGGCCAACAGGTCCGCCGGCGGGGTGTCCTTGAGCAGGAATCCGCTGGCACCGGCGCGCAGCGCCCCGTAGACGTACTCGTCGAGGTCGAACGTGGTCAGGATGATGACCCGGCTGCCGGCCGTGGCCGGGTCGGCGCAGATCCGACGCGTCGCCTCGATGCCGTCCATCTCCGGCATCCGGACGTCCATCAGCACCACGTCCGGCCGGTGCTGCCCGGCCAACGCCACGGCCTCCACCCCGTTGCCCGCCTCGGCGACGGTGGTGCAGTCCCCGCTGAGGTCCACCAGCAACCGGAAGCTCCCGCGCAGCAGCGCCTGGTCGTCGGCGATCAGCACGCGGATCACGCGGCCACCCGGTAGGGCAGGCTGGCGCTCACCGCGAAGCCACCGTCGGAGCGGGGACCGGCCCGGAACTCCCCGCCGTGCAGCGCCACCCGTTCCCGCATGCCGATCAACCCGTGCCCCTCGCCGACCGTCGACACCGGTCGCCGGCCGTCGTCGGTCACCTCCACCCGCACCTCGGTGGGCAGGACGGTCACCGTGGCAAGGCAGGCGGCCGGAGCGGCGTGCTTCACCACGTTGGTCACCGCCTCCTGCACGATCCGGTAGACCGCGAGGCCCACCGACTCGGGCACCGTGGCGGCCGGCTCCTCCCGCCGTACGTCGAGCCGTACGTCGACGCCGCCGATCGCCGCCTGCTCGGCGAGCACCGGCAGCTCGTCCAACCCCGGCGTCGGGGCGTACGGGGTGCCGTCGCGCAGGACGCCGAGGACCCGACGTACGTCGGTCAACGCGCCACGGCCGGTCTCCTCGATCACCCGTAGGGCGGCACCCGCCTCCCGAGGGTCGGCCTCGGCGACGTGGTTGGCGACGGCGGCCTTCACCACGATGAGGCTCAGCGTGTGGGCCACCACGTCGTGCAGCTCGCGGGCCACCCGCAGGCGCTCCTCGGTGGCCGCCTGACGGACCAGGTGGTCACTCTGCCGGGCGGCCAGGGCACGCCGCTCCCGGACCAGCCAGCCGATCAGCCAGGCCGGCGCGATCATGACGAGGGCGTAGACGACCGCCCCGGTCCGCGACCAGAGGTCACCCGCGGTCACCACCAGCGCGACGCTCACCAGGGCGAGGCAGGCGGCGGCGCTGAGCATCGATCGGCGCGTGGTCGTCGACACCGCCACCGTGTAGAAGGACAGGCCGATGGCGAGGGCCGGCGCGGCAGCGGCGAAGTTGGGGATCACGCCGGTGATCAGGGCGACGGTGGTGACCGCGCTGATGACGGCGGCGACGGCGACCGGCCAGCGTCGCCGGACGGCCAAGGGCAGCCCGAGGGCCATTCCGACCAGCACGGAGATCCAGAGTGGCTCGCGGACGCCGCCGTGCAGCGGCGACTCCAACGCCGCGTACGGGCAGAGCAGCCCGCCGACCGCCGCAGCCAGGACGGCGTCCACGACGTACAGGTCCGCCGGCCGCAGTCGCCGGGACAGCAGGTGAGCGATCACGCCACGAACGCTATCGACAAGCGGCGGCGGGCGCGTCCACCCGTGGGCCGTCATCCCCGGGTACGACTCCGGGTCGCCTCCCGCTCCCGAGGTCCGCCCAGGGGCGGGCGAGAAAGTGTCCGCGCTGGCACGACGCCTGACACCGGCCGGAAGCGGCACTGTGACGGCCATGACCACAGACACGGTGACCCTGACGGGACTACGCGCGGTGTACGGCACCCCGGGACGGCCGGTGACGGCGCTCGACGGCGTGACGACCAGCTTCGCGAGCGGCACGTTCACGGCGGTGATGGGCCCGTCCGGCTCGGGGAAGTCCACCCTGCTGCACTGCGCGGCCGGGTTGGACACCCCGACCGAGGGGACCGTCACGATCGACGGTGTCCGACTGGACGACCTCGGCGAGGACGAGCTGACCCGACTGCGGCGGGACCGGATCGGCTTCGTGTTCCAGGCGTTCAACCTGGTGTCCACACTGACCGCCGCGCAGAACGTGGAGTTGCCGTCCCGCCTTGCCGGTCGCCGTCCACCGGCCGGGGACGTGGCCGCCGCGCTCGCCGCCGTCGGACTGGCCGACCGGGCCGGGCACCGGCCGAGTGAGCTGTCCGGTGGCGAGCAGCAGCGCGTCGCCGTGGCCCGAGCGTTGATCACCCGTCCGGCGGTGCTCTTCGCCGACGAGCCGACCGGCGCGCTGGACAGCGGGGCGTCGCGTCAGGTGCTCCGGCTGCTGCGCGCGCTTGTCGACGACCACGGGCAGACCGTGGTGATGGTGACCCACGATCCGGGCGCGGCCGCGTACGCCGACCGGGTCCTCCTGCTCGCCGACGGGCGCGTGGTCGACGAGTTGACCGACGGGATCACCGCCGCCGTCGTCGCCGCCCGGATCGCCGAGCGGGAGACCGTCGGGGAGCCGTCGTGGTGAGCGTCCGGCGTTCGGCCAGCGCGTTCGTGGCCGTCGCTCTCGGGGTCGCGCTGGTCGCGGCGGCGACCCTGCTGCTCGCCTCCGGCCGGCCGCAGGTGCCGGACCGGCTGGCGCGGGCGGCGGTGGTGGTGCAGAGCCCGGAGGCGGGCGCCTCTCCCGACTCGTTCGTGCCGACCCGCCCCTGGTCCGCCGAGGTCGCGGCGGACCTCGTCGGCAAGCTGACCGAGTTGCCGGGCGTCGTGGCGGCCGTTCCGGACCGGACCTTCTACGCCCAGCCGCTCGTCGACGGTCACCCCGTGGCCGTCGACAGTCGGCGCGAGGACGCCCACCAGGGGCACGGGTGGTCCAGCGCCCAGCTCGGTGGACTGCGCACCACGGCCGGCGGTCCGCCCCGCAGGGCCGGCGAGGTGGCCGTCGACCGTGCGCTCGGGCTGCCGGTCGGCGCGTCGATCACCCTCCTCACCGCCTCGGGTCCGGAGCCGTACACCGTGCGCGGTCTGGTCGCCGCACCCGGCGTCCACGTCGCGGACGAGGTGGCCGCCGTGCTCGCGCCCGGCGTCCGGGCGATCGGTCTGCTGCTCGCGCCCGACGCCGACCCGGAACAGGTCGCCCTGGCGGCGCGTGGTGTCGTCGGCGGCGATGGACGGGTGCTGACCGGCGACGCGCGTGGCGCGTTGGAGCCTCGTGGTGACGCCCGCACCCGGTGGATCGGCATGCAGGTGCTCACCGCCACGGCGGCCCTCGCCGGCTTCGTCACGGTGTTCGTGGTCGCCTCCACCTTCGCGTTCACCGTCGCGCAGCGCCGCCGCGAGCTGGGTCTCCTCCGCGCCGTGGGCGCCACCGGGCGTCAGGTCCGCCGCCTGGTGTACGCCGAGGCGCTCGCCGTCGGGGCCGGCGGTGGAGTCGTCGGCCTGCTGGTCGGCGCGGCGCTCGCCCCGGCGCTGGGTCGGCTGCTGGTCGACTCCGGTCTGGAGCCGGCGACCTTCGCGGTCCGCTACAGCCTCTGGCCGGTTGCGGTCTCGCTCGTCGCCGGACCGGTGATCGCGCTGTTGGCCGTCTGGTCGGCGTCCCGACGGGCGGCACGGGTCCGTCCGCTGGAGGCGTTGCGCGAGGCCGCGGTGGAGCAGCGGCCGATCGGGCGGGTGCGGGTCGCCACCGGCGTGCTCCTGGTCGCGGCCGGGTTCGCGCTCAGCGTCGGAACGGCGACGGCCGACGAGGCCCGGATCGCCGCGCAGTACGCCCTCTACGCGGTGATGGCCCTGGTGGCCGGTGCCACAGTGCTCGCGCCGGCGGTGGTCGGGCCGGTCGTACGGCTGCTGCGGTCACCGGTGCGGCGGCCCGGGGGCGCGATCGGGATGCTGGTCCGGGGCGGGGCGTTGACCGCCACCCGACGGACCGCCTCCATCGCCGCGCCGGTTCTGCTCACCGTCGCGTTCGCGGTGCTGGTGTCCGGGATGGTGCGCACCACGACCGCCGCGTACGCGGCAGGTCGGGCGGACAACGTGAACGCCGGTTGGATCGTCGTGCCCGAGCGGGGACCGGGTCTGTCGGACGCGGCAGTCGCCGAGACCGGCGGGACCGCCCTCCTGCCGACCACGGTCTACCGCACCGACCCCCGGGCGCTGCCGGCGAACCGTCCACTCACCGCTCTCGGCGTGGACCCGGTGGGCTTCGCCGCCGCGAACCGGGTGCTCACCGTCGTCGCCGGTTCGCTGGGCGACCTGCGGGGCGACGACACGGTGGTGGTCACCGCCGCGACGAACCTGCGCCCGTCCGCACCGTACGAGGTGGTCTTCGCCGACGGCAGGACGGTGTCGCTACGCGTCGTCGCCGTGGTCACCGACGGCTCGCTCCCCGGTGACCTGCTGGTGCCCCGGGCGGTGGTGCGGGCGCACGACCCGTCGGCCCTGACGTCCACGGTGTACGTCCGGGACCGGATCGGACCACCCGTCGGTGGGCGGGTCGTCGACGTCGCCACCTGGGCTGCCGAGGCGGACGCCGCCGAGGAACGCCTGGTGTGGCTGTTCACGTTGCTGCTCATCGGGGTGTCCGCCGGCTACGGGGCCATCGCGGTCGCCAACACGTTGCTGCTGGCCGCCGCCGGTCGGGCCGCGGACCTGCGGCTGATCCGGCTGGCCGGGGCGACCCGGAGGCAGGTCGTCTGGCTGGTCACGGCGGAATCCGCCCTGGTGGTGCTGATCGGCGCGCTGCTCGGTGGGACGGTCGCGCTCGTCGGTCTGCTCAGCATCCGTGCCGGCCTCGCCGAGCAGGTGGGCGCACCCGTCGACCTGGTGGTGCCGTGGACGGTCGTCGGCGCGGTGGTGGGGCTGTGCCTGCTGCTGGCCGTCCTCGCCAGCGTGCTGCCGACGTGGCGGGCACTGCGGCACCGCCCCGCGCGGTCCCCGCTCGGCACGGTCGGATGACCGCCTGCCGGGCCACCGCCCGTTCACTCCACGACCGGCAGCACGACCTCGTTGCGCCGCAGGAACCATGGCTTCCACGGCGGGTCGAAGCGCGCGTACCGGATGGCCCCGGTGGGTTGCAGCCCGGCGGCGGTCACCGACCGGCCGAGCAGGGTGGCCCGCCGGCTGAACGCCTGCTCCGTCCATCGACCGGAGAAGCGCACGGCCGCCGCCAGTTGGGCCCCGACCGCACGGATCCGCACCCGGGCGTCCACCGGCTCGGGCACCGTCGCGGTGGTGACGGTGGCCGGCAGGACGAACTGGATCAGGTACGCGCCCGGCCGCTCGCCCTCGATCTGGACGACCGGCACGGTCATCGCGATCTTCTCCGAGTCGCTGGCCGTCGACGTCGCCGGCACGCCGGACCCGACGGGGTGCCGGGCCCGGTTGGCGCCACCGACGTACGCGGCCAGCGGCCGGAACGCCTCGATCGGCGCCCGGGTGAACGACGCCTGGACCTGCATCTCGGCCACCAGGTGGGCCGGGTAACGACGCAACTCGAAGCCGGGGTGTCGGGACACCACCCGGTACGGCTGCTGCTCGGTCATCGTGCGCTCCCAGGATCTCCTGGGACTGACGCTACCTGCCCTCGGGCTCCCGCTCGGCCGAAGTCGGCTGTCCCGCTTTGGGGGCGACGGTCCGCCAGTACTGGCGTCCACCCTCGTCGCGCAGCACCACCCCGAGCCGGCCGAGTTCACGGCGCAGTTCCCGCACGTCGTCGCGGCGGTCCCGTCCGAGAGCCCGGTCGCGGGCGCGCAGCAGCGCGTCCGCGCCGGCCGGTAGGCCGGGCAGGTCGGGCACCCACAGCCGGTACGCGGACCGGTGCGGGTCGTCGTCCGCCCAGGCCCAGCCGTGCGCGTGGAACGCCTCCGCCAACTGGACCGCCGGCAGGTCCGTCGACTCCCGCAGGAGTTCCGCGCCGTGGCCGTCGAGCAGCACCAGGTGCTTGTCGGCCAGGAAGACCACCCGGGTGTCGGCCCGCGCGGCGGTGCGGATCTGGTCGGCGCGGCGCAGCCGGACCTGCACCCCGTCCACGGTGACGATCAGCCGTTCGGCGGTGCCGACGCCGGCGACGACCAGGCCGGCGAGGACGCCCACGGCGATCGCGCCGAGGGTCGCCTGCGGTTCGGGCAGCCGGTCCAACCACCTGACGAGGTCGCCGAACGGTACCCACGACAACCGGGCCAGCCACCCCGTCGACGCCGCGAGGAGCCAACCGGCGCCCGCGCCGAGCAGCGGGAAGCCACCCCACAGGACGACCAGTTCCAGCGGACCACCGGTGACCACCGTGTGGGGGCGACAGTCGGCCGCGTCCATGGTCAGGACACCTCGCGGTGCAGCGTCCGGACCAGGCCGGCGGCCAACGGAAGGACCATCCAGACGAGCAGGGACACCGCCAGCCGCCCCCACTGTCCGCCGGTGAGCGCATCGCTGCCGAACAACGGCTCCATGGTCCGGCTGGTGTCCAGCCACTCGGCCGGACCGCGCAGGGGCCGGACCATCTCGCCGAGCACCGACCAGAGCGTCGGCAGCAGCAGGTAGCCGACGATCGCCAACGGCGTGTTGAGCAGCAGCAGGCCGAAGGCGGCACCCATCAGCACCACGGCCACCTGGACGATCACCCCGTTGACGATCAGCGTCGCGCCGACCTGCCAGGTGCCCGCACCGCCCGTGGCCGACGCCACGAGCGTCCCGACGCTGGCGACGGCGACGGCGACCAGCACGGAGGCGACCGCGGCCAGCACCACCGCGATCAGCTTCGCGGCCACCACCCGTTCCCGCCGGGGCACCAGCGCGTACGTGGTGAGGGCGGTGCGCTGCGACCACTCGCTGGTGATCGACAGGATGCCCAGCACCGGCAGGAGCACGTTGGCGGGCAGCAGCGAGGTCACGAAGAAGGTGCCGAAGGTCTGTTCGGCGTCCTCCGCGTAGATCAGCAGGAGGGTGACGACCGCGACGACGACGAGGCCGATGGTGATCAGCAACCAGCGGCCGGCCCGGGTGTCGACGAGCTTGCGCAGTTCCACGGCGGTGAGCCGGAGCAGTGACGGTCGGCGTACCGGGGAATGGTGCCGGGGCGCGACGGCGCCGGCGGTGGGCGCGGTGGTGGTGGTCATCGGACGGCCTCTCTGGTGGATTCGCCGGCGGTCAGGGTGAGGAAGAGCTGTTCGAGGCCGCCGCTGCCGGCCGGGCGCAGCTCGGTCAGCGCGACTCCGGCGTCGGACGCGGCCTGGCCGACCGTCTCGGCGTCCGCCTGCACGAGCAGGCCGTCGGCGCTGTCGGCGGCGGTCAGGTCGGCCGCCTCCAGCGCCCGACGCAGCGCCACGTCGTCGCGCGCCCGCACCACCGTGCCGCCACCGGCCAGCAACTCGTCCTTGCTGCCCTGGGCCACGATCCGGCCACCCCCGATCACCACCAGCCGGTCCGCGACCGCCTCCACCTCGCGGAGCAGGTGGGAGGAGAGCAGCACCGTGCCGCCCCGGTCGGCGAAGTCGCGCAGCAGACCCCGCATCCAGAAGATCCCCTCCGGGTCCAGGCCGTTCGCCGGCTCGTCGAGGATCAACACCCGGGGGTCACCGAGCAGCGCCTGCGCCAGGCCGAGCCGCTGGCGCATGCCCAGCGAGTACGCCCGTACCCGACGCTTCGCCGCCACCGCGTTCAACCCGACCAGGTCGAGCTTCGCGGCGACCTCGCGCTTGTCCAGACCCAGGGTGTACGCGGACAGCGTCAACGCCTCGCGGCCCGTGCGCCCGGCGTGCTGGGCGGAGGCGTCCAGCAGCACGCCGACCTCCCGTCCCGGGTTGGGCAGCTCCCGGTAGGGGTGTCCGGAGACGGTGGCGCGACCGGCGGTCGGTGTGGTCAGCCCGCAGATCATGCGCATGGTTGTCGACTTGCCGGCGCCGTTGGGGCCGAGGAAGCCGGTGACGGTGCCCGGCTCGCACTGGAACGACACGTCGTCCACCGCCGGGTGCGGCCCGTACCGCTTGGTGAGGTTCTCCACGCTGATCATGCGGTCGAGCCTGCCCGCGCCGTCCGGTCATCCGCTGCGGCCACCGGTCGGCGTCGCGTCGACCTTGGTCGACGCTCCGGACGATACTTTGGTAGCTGGTTGCCGGTGCCCGTTGCTGCCTAGCATGGGCGCGTGACCAGCCTCGCCGTCCCGGAACACCCCTGGCTGCTGCCAGGGGAGCTGGTCGTGCCGGGCGAACGTGACCGGGCACACCCGCGCCGCACCACCCGCGACTGGATCGTGGACAGCCTTGCGTTCCTGGCTGGGCTGCTCTGGGTGTTGTTCGCCACCGTGGACGCCCTGTCGCCCGCTCCGGAGACGGCGATCCCGCTGCCGCACGACTGGATGGCCGGCGTGGACGCGCTGCTCGGGCTGGCCTCCTGCGGGCTGCTCTGGGTGCGGCGACGGTGGCCGCTCGGGTTGGCGGTGGCCACCCTGCCGCTGAGCGCCTTCTCGTTGGCCGCTGCCGTCCCGCTGCTGATTCTGTACTTCACCGTCGTGGTGCACCGCCGCACCGCCGTCGCGATCGCGTTAACCGGTGCCGGCCTCGTTACCAACCTGATCTTCAGTTGGGCACGCCCGGATCCGAGCTGGCCGTACTGGGCCACCGTGTCGTGGGGCGTGGTGATCACGTTCGCCGTGCTGGCCTGGGGGATGTTCGTGCGGGCCCGGCGGCAGTTGATCGTGTCGCTGCGCGAGCGCGCCGAGCGTGCCGAGGCCGAGCAGCAGTTGCGGGTCGCCCAGGCCCGCCACCTCGAACGCACCCGCATCGCCCGGGAGATGCACGACGTGCTGGCCCACCGGATCTCCCTGCTCAGCCTGCACGCGGGCGCGCTGGAGTTCCGCCCCGACGCGCCGGCCGACGAGGTCGGGCGGGCGGCCGGGGTGATCCGAGCCAGCGCGCACGCCGCCCTGCAGGACCTGCGGGAGGTCATCGGGGTGCTCCGGGCCGAGGGCGACGCCACCGGCGACGCGCCCGAGCCGCCGCAGCCCACCCTCGCCGACCTGCCGGCCCTGGTGGACGAGTCGCGGACGGCCGGGGTGCGGGTCAACGTCAGCGACAGCGTCGCCCGGCCGGAGGAGGTGCCAGCGGCGCTGGGGCGGGCCGCGTACCGGATCGTCCAGGAGGGGTTGACCAACGCCCGCAAGCACGCGGCCGGCGCGGCCGTCACCGTGGACGTCGCGGGCGGGCCGGGCACCGGGCTGACCGTGGCGATCGCCAACCGGTGGCCGGTGGGCGCTCCGGTCGGCGGCACACTTCCGGGCGCGGGCACCGGCCTGGTCGGCATCAGCGAACGGGTCACCCTGGCCGGCGGGCGACTCGCCTACGGTCGGGACGACACCGGCGACTTCCGGCTGGCAGCCTGGCTGCCGTGGCCGGCGTGACCGGGCCGGCCGGCGGGCCTGGCTCTCCTGACGTGCGCGGCGCCCGCGACGGGTCCGGCCCGGCCGGCGGGGCGGAGCCGGTACGGGTGCTGATCGTGGACGACGACGCGCTGGTCCGGGCGGGGCTCTCGATGATCCTCGGCGGCCTGCCGGACCTGTTGGTGGTGGGCGAGGCGGCCGACGGCGGCGAGGTGCCCGCGGCGGTCGCCGCGTACGCCCCCGACGTGGTGTTGATGGACATCCGGATGCCCCGGGTGGACGGGCTGGCCGCCACCGAGGCGCTGCGCACGCAACCGCACCCGCCCGAGGTGTTGGTGCTCACCACCTTCGACGCCGACGAGCAGGTGCTGCGGGCACTGCGCGCGGGCGCGGCCGGTTTCCTGCTCAAGGACACCCCGCCGGCGGACATCGTGCACGCGGTACGCCGTGTCGCCGCGGGCGAGGCGATGCTCTCTCCGACGGTGACCCGCACGCTGATCAAGCACGTGACCGCCGCCAACCCGGGCCTGCCCGGCCCCGATCCGCGTCAGGAGCGGGCGCTGCGCCTGCTCGGTGGGCTCAGCGAACGGGAGCGGCAGGTCGCCATCGCCCTCGGTCGGGGCCGCACCAACGCGGAGATCGCGGGGGAGTTGTTCATGAGCGTGGCGACGGTGAAGGCGTACGTCTCCCGCCTGCTGACCCGACTCGACCTCAACAACCGGGTCCAGGTGGCCCTGCTCGTGCACGACGCCGACCTCGTCTGAACAACACGGATGAGGTTACACTCATTTCTGGTTGTTCCATCGTTGGCAGTATCAGGGGTGATCGTGGACGGCTTTGTGGGGAGGGACCGGGAACTCGACCTCCTGAGCGGCATGCTCTCCCGTGTGCAGCGAGGCGGCCGGGCTGGTCGCCCGGGTCGCGCCCTGCTCATGCGCGGTCGCCGACGGGTCGGCAAGTCCCGGCTCGTGGAGGAGTTCGTCGAGCGAGCTGAGGTCCCACACCTCTTCTTCACCGCCTCCGCGCAGCCGACCGCCGCGGCCGATCTCGCCCTCTTCGTGGAAGCGGCGGCCGCCTCCACGTTGCCCGGAGCGCACCTGTTGAGCGAGCAGCATCCACGGACCTGGGACGCCGCGCTCACCCTCCTCGCCGCCGCGCTGCCGACCGACCGGCCGAGCGTCGTCGTCCTGGACGAGATGCCGTATCTCATCGCGAGCGATCCGGGCTTCGAGGGCACGCTCCAGAAGGTCTTCGATCGCGAGCTGTCCCGGCGGCCGGTCCTGCTGATCTGCGTCGGCTCGGACCTGGCCATGATGGAAGCCCTGAACGACTATGGTCGGCCGTTCCACCAGCGGGCCACCGAGATGGTCATCCCTCCGCTGAGCCCGGCCGACGTCCGCGACATGCTCGATCTGGCCGCCGCCGACGCGTTCGACGCCTATCTGGTGTCCGGCGGTCTGCCGCTGATCCTCGACGAGTGGCCGACCGGCGCGTCGGTGCACGAATATCTGGCCGACGCGGTACGCGACCCGACCTCGGCCCTGCTGGTCAGCGGCGAACGCGCGCTCGCGGCGGAGTTCCCACCCCAGTCCCAGGCGGGCCTGGTGCTGCGAGCCATCGGCACCGGTGAGCGGACCTTCACGCTGATCTCCCGCGCGGCGGGGGATCTACCGCAGGCGTCCCTGAACCGCGCCCTGGGTCTGCTGACCCAGAAGCGGGCCGTGGAGGTCGCCGTCCCGCTGTCGACCAAGCCGTCGCGGGAGACGAGGTATGCGGTGGCTGATCCGTACCTGCGTTTCTGGCTGTCGTTCCTGGGGCCCCACCTGGCCGAGATCGAGCGTGGGCGAGGTGACCTGACCTTGGAGCGGATTCTGCGATCGTGGACGTCCTGGCGAGGTCGGGCGATCGAACCTGTCGTCCGCGAGACGATGCGCCGGCTGCCCGGAGGCACGCTGCCGGCCGAAGCATCGGTGATCGGCGGCTACTGGACCCGTACGAACGACCCCGAGATCGACATCGTCGGTGCCGATCGTGGGCCGGTCGCTCAGCGCATCTGCTTCGTCGGCTCGGTGAAGTGGCAGGAGAACCGCCCCTTCGATGCCCATGACCTGGGCAGACTGCTTCTGCACCGGTCCCGGCTGCCCGGAGCGGACGAATCGGTGCCGACCGTTGCCGTGTCGCGCAGCGGCACCGCCGTCGACGGAATCCACGTGCTGTCGCCAGAGGATCTGCTCAGCGCGTACCGGGATTGAACTTTCGTCCGATGCCGGCCGTACCACTGCCCGAGGATGTCGGTGCGGTGGGTCCGCCGTACCGCTGCCGAACTGCGGGAGGCCTGCCGTGCGAGTTGGTGAGCAGTCGACGGATCCCATCGACCAGGTGCTGGGTGAGGTGCCAATGCCGGCGCCACTGACCCCCGAGGATGTCCGGCTCGCGGTCCGGGCGGTGGTCGTGCACACCGCCGAGGAGTGGCCGACCGGGCCGCTGTGCCGCAACGACGGCGCTTCCTATCCGTGCCGCCTGCATCGGTGGGGGCGGCGGGTCCTGGAGACACACGGGCTCAACGAGCGGCAGATCGAGGCGCTGATCCGGCACGGCAACCCGTTCGTGCACGTGCCCTTCCCGTTCACCGCGACCGGGCCGTCGTCCGCGCGGCCGACCGGCGTCCGGCCGGCGACGACCGCCGGCCACGCGGCGCCGCCACCCGGCCGGGCCGGACTGCCGGCGCGGCACCAGGCCGCGCGGGTCACCCCCACGGGGGTACGACCTGCTGCCGCTGCCGGCCGACCGGCGGCTCCCGGTGTCACCGCGCCGCGCTGGCCCCGGGCGAGCTGAACGGCCTACCCCGAGCCGCCCTTCAGGGGACGACACGACGCCGGCCCGACGCGGGGTTCCCCACCCGCGCCGGGCCGACGTCACGCCGACCGGCTGGTCCAGTCGTCAGCCGCCGATCCCGCAGTCCGGCGCGGACCAGCTCGTCGTGTTCGAGCTGTTGTCGCTGTTGTTCTCGCGCCGTGAGTCGACGTGCACGTGGTCGTCGTGATCGGGGTAGCCCGGCCCGTAGATCCCGCTGAAGCCGTGGTTACGGGCATCCTTCGCCACCCGGCACAGCGACGACGTCCGTGAGGTGACGTCGGCCGCGTTGCCGTACAGGTGCTGACTGTCCGACGCGCCGCCGACCTGGTTGTTGCAGGCGCGGCTGCGGTAACCGCTCGACACGTTCAGCGGCTTGTCGCCGAGGCTCTTGCGCAGCGCCTCCAGCTTCCACATGGTGCGCAGCGCGTTCTGCTTCGTCTGGGCCGCCGACAGGGGGCCGCCGCTCCAGCCGCTGCCGCCGCACCCGTTGTCCAGCTCGCCGTAGCTGAAGTGCGCGGGGGTGCAGTCGTTGTCCTGGAGTTGGTACAGCTTGGCGTAGGTCTGCGGGCCGGCGATGCCGTCGGCGCGTAGCCCGTACGCCTGCTGGAACCGCTTCACCGCGGCGGCGGTCTTTGGTCCGTAGCGGCCGTCGTTCTCCACGATGTCCCGGGAGCCGGCCCAGCCGGCGACGCGGATCTGCAACTGACGGACGTCGTCGCCCGAGCGTCCCTGGTACAGGTTGCGGTTCCAGGTGTAGCAGCCGTCCGCGTACGCTGCCGGCGCGGCGACCACCGCGGCGATCGCTGCCCCGGGCAGTGCCAGGGCGAAAGCGACTGCGACTCGCTTCAAGGTGTTTACGCGCACAGAAGTCCTCCCGATAGGAGAGCGAATGGGGTGGGCTCTGGGACATCGACCGGGACGTCCCGTGATTTCCACCCTCGCACTGATCAGGGCGCTTGGCGGCAATAACGAGAATTGTCCTCACGAATCGCCCGTTCCTGGGCGTCGCCTGTGAATTCGGCTGATTTGTGAAACAGCCATTTCCCCCGATCGCGCAGGTAGCGCGAGAACTGCACCGAACGTCGCAATCAGCCACACCCAGGGTGATGTTCCTCGCCGACGAGCAGCCGGTAACGTCAGCCTCGGGCGGCGGACGGGCGGAGGTGCACGTGGCACGCGGTGGCGTCTTCTGTGTCGAGGGTCAGTGGCACCGCGACCTCAACGAACGCGGCTCCGTGCTGCCCACCCTCGAACTGCTGGAGCGGCTGGGCAAGATCCGGTTCATCCACAAGGACGCGGCCACCCGCGACGAGTTGTTCTACTTCCTGGACCGCTGGCTGCTCAAGCAGTACGCCGACCACCGCGTCGGCTTCTTCGCCATGCACGGCGAGCCGAGTCGCCTCTGCCTCACCGACTGGCAGTCCGTGGAGCTGAACGAGGTGGCCGAGCTGATGGCCGGCCGCTGCGAGGGGCGCAGGCTCTACTTCGGCAGCTGCTCCGTGCTGCGCGCGTCGGACGCGGTGCTGCGCGAGTTCCTGGAGGTCACCGGCGCGGCGCTGATCTGCGGCTTCACCCGGGACGTCGACTGGGTCGAATCGGCCGCCTTCGAAACCGTCCTGCTCGACGTGCTGGCCAACGGGCAGCGGCACAACGCCGCCGAACTGCGGATGGGCTCGGCGCACTGGGCGCCACTCGCCTCGTACCTCGGCTTTCGGGTGATCTACGCCAACGGCCGGGCCTGGCGCCCGGCCGGGCGACCTCGCGTGCCCAGCCAGGCGGTGCCACCCACCGCTGCCCGCCCCCGCTGACCCCCACCGCCCCCGGACCCGCCGCCGCCCTGGTAGGAACGAGAGATGGCGCCAAGCATCGCGAAGAACACCCGGGTCGACCGGGACGCCCTGCTCGACTTCCTCCGCCCGCGACACCGGGTGGTGCTGATGACCACCCGGGCCGACGGCCGCCCGCAGTCCTCCCCGGTCTCCGCCGGCATCGACGGCGAGGGCAGGCTGGTCGTGTCCACCTACCCCGAGCGGGCGAAGGTGACCAACATCCGCCGCGACCCCCGGGTCTCGGCCTGCGTGCTCTCCGACGACTGGAACGGCCCCTGGGTGCAGCTCGACGGCACCGCCGAGGTGCTGGACCTGCCCGAGGCGCTGGAGCCGCTGGTCGAGTACTTCCGCAGCATCTCCGGCGAGCACCCGGACTGGGACGACTACCGGGCGGCCATGGTGCGTCAGGGCAAGTCGCTGATCCGGGTCACCATCGACGCCTGGGGTCCGATCGCCACCGGCGGCTTCCCGGCCCGCCTCGCCGACTGATCGCGCTGTCGCTCAGTACGCGGCGGTGAACCGCGTGTTGACGTACCGGGGCTGCTCGATCTCGTCGACGATCGCGACCGCGAGATCCTCATAGGTGAGCACCGAGCGGCCCTGGTCGTCGGTGACCGGCTCGTCGGTGCCCGTCCGGTAGTGCCCGGTGCGGTCGCCGGGGTGGAATTCCAGCGGTGGGGGCGAGACGTAGGTCCAGCGCACCCCGTCGGCGGAGCTGCGGTAGTAGTCCAGGGCGTCGGCCTGGCCCATCGCCGACTCCCGGTACTGCTCGGGGAAGTCCGGTTCGTCGAGGAACCGGGTGCCGCGTGGCGTGAGCAGGGTGGAACCGCCACCCAGGTGGATGATCCGGGGCGCCGCCGGCATGGCCCGCAGGGTGGTCACCAGGGTCTCGGCGGCGCTGCGCCACAGCCCACGCTCGCCACCACCGATGGCCACCACCAGGGCGTCCGCGTCCGGTGCCAGCTCCCGGACGCTGCGCTCGCTGGTGGCGTCGCCGGTGACCGTCCGCACGCCGTCCGGCAGGTACGAGGTCGCCTCCGGACGACGGACCGCGGCGATCACCCGGTGCCCCCGGTCGGCCGCCTCGGCGGCGACCCGCGATCCGGCGGTGCCGCCCGCGCCAAACACGACGATGGTGCTCACCAGCCCAGGCTAGGGACCGGGCCGGCCGCCCGCCCGTCAAACGGCGATCCCGGTCAGTCGACCAGGGCGGCGTAGACGAGCTGGCGCAGTTGGGAGCGCAGTGGGTAGGTGCTCGACGGCATGAGCTGCGTGAAAAGGAGCGCGGTGATCTCCTCGGCCGGGTCCACCCAGAAGGCGGTGCTGGCGACCCCACCCCAGTAGTACTCGCCGACGCTGCTCGGCACCCGGCTCGGAATCGGATCCTCGACGACCGCGAAGCCGAGGCCGAAGCCGATCCCGTCCAGGGTGCTCTCGGCGAAGCCGCCGGTGGACAGGGTGCCCAGGTCCTGCCCGCCGGGCAGGTGGTTGCGGGTCATGAAACGCACCGTGCGAGGCCCGAGCAGGCGTACGCCGTCCAACTCGCCGCCGCGCAGCAGCAGTTGGGTGAAGCGGTGGTAGTCGGCCGCGCTGGAGATCAGGCCACCGCCACCGGAGAGCAGGCCGGGCTTGTGGTGCGCGAGGGTGCCGAGCCGGTCGTAGCGGGTCGCCTGCCCGTTGCGCGGATCAGGTGCGTAGAGCGCGGCCAGCCGCTCGGCCTCGTCGCCCTCGACCCACCAGCGGGTGTCCGTCATGCCCAGCGGGGCGAAGATCCGGTCCGCGAAGAAGGCGTCGAGGCTCTGCCCGGAGACCACCTCGACCAGTCGACCGAGCACGTCCGTGGCGACCGAGTAACCCCAGGCCGTACCGGGCTCGAAGAGCAGCGGCAGTCCGCCGAAGACTTCACAGGCCGTGGCCAGGTCGACGTCCGTCGGCGGGTACAGGTCGTAGCCGGCGGCCCGGTAGAGCCCGTCGACCACCGACGTCTGCATGAAGCCGTACGTCAGGCCGGCGGTGTGGGTGAGCAGATGCCAGACCCGGATCGGCTCGGTCGCCGGCACCGTGTACGGCTTGAGCGTCGAGCCTTTCGAGTAGACCCGCATGTCGGCGAACTCGGGCAGCCAGCGGCTGATCTCGTCGGTCAGCTCGAAGCGGCCCTCCTCCCACAGCATCATGGCCGCGACCGAGGTGACCGGCTTGGTCATCGAGTAGATCCGCCAGAGCGTGTCGGTTTCGACCGGCGCCCCCGACTCGCGGTCCCGAACGCCGTACGTCGAGGAGTGCGCCACCTCGCCGCGGCGGGTGACCACCACCTGCCAGCCGGCCAGCCGGCCGTCGTCGACGTACCTGCCGAAGTGGTCGTCGATCCGGGCCAGCCGCGCCGGGTCGAAGCCGATCTCATCCGGGTCATTGCTCCGCGCCACACTCACGCCGCCGAAACTACTCGCCGGTACGCCGCTACCGGAAGAGGCCGCCCCCGGCGGCGTCGTTAGCCTGGCCGGATGCCGGAGTTGACCGAGGACGTGACCTTCCGCCACGAGGACTGGTACGGCGAGGAGCTGACCGATCGTCAGTTCGTGGCCTGCGAGTTCTACGACGTGGACCTGACCGAGGCGGTCACCCGGGGCGCGGTCTTCACCGGCTGCACGTTCGGCAACGTGCGGTTCAACGCGTCCCGGCACCTCGACTCGGCGTTCACCCGCTGTGTCTTCAAGCGCTGCAACTTCTTCGAGGCCGAGTTCACCGGCTGCAAGCTGGTGGGCAGCACCTTCGTCCAGTGCGAGCTGCGCCCGTTGCGCGTCGACGGCGGCGACTGGTCGTTCGTCGCGCTACCCGGCGCGGACCTGCGCGCCGTCCGGCTCAGCGACGTGCGGATGCGCGAGGCCGACCTCACCGGCGCCAACCTCGGCGGAGCCGCCGTGACCGGTGTCGACCTCTCCGGCGCGCAGCTTCAGCGTTGCCGCCTCGGCGGTGCCGACCTGCGGCGCAGCGACCTCACCGCGCTCGACCCGACGTCGGCCGAGTGCGCCGGCGCGATCGTGGACGCCGAGCAGGCTCTCGTCATCGCCCAGGCGCTGGGCTTCCGGATCGGCTGAGCTGGGATCGACCAACCCCTGTCCCATACCGTCCCGATCCGGACTGGACACGTCATGCTGTCCCGATTTAGCGTGTCGACCACGCCGGTGCAATCGTAAACGACCCACAGTGGACGGTCGATCCGTCAGGTGCGGTGGCGGTCGGGCGGCAACGTGGAGGGGTCGGTGGCGGACGAGGACCGTACGCGGGATGGTTCGCGGGCCGGAGACGACCCGGCAGACCGACCTGCGTCGCACCGGCCGCGAACCGACGCCGTCGGTCTGAACCACCGCGCGCTGCGCCGACTCACGCGCGCCCGACAGCGGCGGCGCTGGGCGCTGGAAGGAGCCGGCGCGGCCGTCTGCCTCGTGGTGCTCGTCGCGTACCTCGGCACCCGGTCCGACCCGGACTCGGGTGACGGCAGGGCCGGCGGCTCGGGTGGCGTGCCCGCCGGGGCAGTCCGTCCGACGGGTCTGCCGGGCGCCGACGGGCGCACCGATGCCGGCCCGGCGCTGCCGGGTCTGCGGCCCCGTCAGCGCCCACCCTCGCCCGAGCCGACCCCGTCGACGAGCCCGCCCACGACCCCTCCTGCGGAGAAACCGTCGACGTCGCTGCTGTCGGTGAGCCGCGCCGAGGTGCCCGCCGAGGTCGACCTGACCGCCGTGGGCACCCGCGACTGGATGCACTGGGGGCTGCGCGGCGGTGACTCGACAGTCCGCAAGCGCTCCGGCTCCGGGGAGATCGTCGACGGGGGCGGCAAGGGCCGCCGGGTCGGCTGGGACGGCAACCAGGAGGTTGTCCGTTGGTCCGACGGTGCGCCCGAGCGGTGGGATCGGGGCAGCTCCGACGGCGTTTACACCTGCGGCGTCGGCAACGGATTCAGCCTGTCGGTCGCCGGCAGCGGCACGTCGCGCACCGTCCAGGTCTACGCCGGGATCTGGATGGCACGCGGCCGGCTGGACGTGCGGTTGTCGACCGGAGGGCCGGTGAGCACGGTGCGTCTGGAGGACCCGTACACCAGTCAGAGCGCCCAGTTCGTCATCCGGTTCACGGCGCCGAAGGACGCCCGGCTGGTGGTGACCTGGACGGTCGAGAAGGTCTTCACCGAACACTGCGGCAACGTCGGCCTCCAGGCTGTCGCGCTGCGCTGAGCGGGACAGTTTGTCCGTCGCCCTCCGTCCACGTCGACGTAGCTTTCTGCTGTCCCCGTCTCACCTTCCACTGTGGAGGAAGTGCAGATGAGCAGCAGTACCGCCCACCGCCTCCGTCCCGCCGTCTCCTCCGGCGCCGACGAGCCGGAGGCGCTCCGCGACATTCCCCTGCCGCCGTACGTGACGGGCGAGGATGCCCAGTTCGCGGTGCGTGCGGTGGTCGTGCACGCGCCCCGCCGTTGGTCCGGCGGAGTGGTCTGTCGCAACGACGCCAGCCCGCACCCTTGCCGGCTGCACCGCTGGGGCACCCGCGTCCTGACGCTCCGCGGCCTGCACGCCGCCGAGATCGCCGCCCTCATCGAGCGCGGCGACCCCGCGGCGGTGCCCCCCACACCGAAGCACCCGGCCTGACCCGCCTCCGCCGGTCAGCAGGTGATCGGTTTGACCCAGGAGCACTCCACGCCCTCGGGCGTACGCGGCGCCTGGGGCACCTCGGGCCGCGCGATCCATGCCGTGCTCGCGGCGTCCTCGCGGTGACCGGCCAGCGTCACGGCGATCTGGTCCTCCAGCGCCTTGACCGACGCCGTCAGGTAGTTGTTCAGCAGGATGGAGAAGGCCAGCAGGTGACCGTCGGCGCTGGTGACGTAGCCGGACAGCCCGGACACGCCGGTCAGGCTGCCGGTCTTGGCGTGGACGTTGCCCGCCGCCGGGGTGCCGGCCATGCGGCTGCGCAGCGTGCCGCCCACGAAACGCTCCGGTTGCCCCGCGATGGGCAGCGCCGCGTACCAGGCGGCGAACCAGGGTTGGGTACGCACGGCGGCCAGGAGGTCGACGAACTCGGCCGCCGGCACCAGGTTGCGGCGGGACAGTCCCGAGCCGTCGCGCTGGCGCAGCGTTCCGGTGTCCATTCCGGTGTCGGCGACGTACTCGCTGATCGCGGTGAGACCGGCGGACCAGGTGCCGGTGCCGGACAGCACGCGGCCGATCTCCTTGGTGAGGACCTCGGCGTGCCCGTTGTTGGAGAGCTTGAGGAACGGCGTCATCAGCTCACCGAGGCTCATCGAGTCGTGTCTGGCCACCGGGTGGGCCGTCTCCGGGGTGGGCTCGCCGAGCACGGTCCGGCCGAGCACCCGGACGCCGTGCCGGTACAGCGCTGCCCGGAAGATCTCGGCTGCGAGGCCGGTGGGTTCCCAAACGGTCACCCAGTCGCTCGCGGGCTCGTCGCCGACGACGATCCGGCCGGTCACCACGACCGTGTTGCCGCCGTGTTCGCGCTCGATGGAGATCGACGTCTCACCCTCGCTGACCGTCTCGGCGCGGTTGTCGATGCGGACGTAACTGGTGGGCGGCGTGGTGGTGACAACCGGGCGGGCGCCGGCCCGGTCGGCGGGAGCGGCGTGCACGATCACGGTGCCCGCGTCGTAGTCGGTGTCCGGGGCGACCGTCAGCGCGGAGACCTGCGCGGCGTAGTAGTACGGCTCGTCGTCCCACGTCCAGTCGGGGCCCAGCCGGGTGCGGTCGTAGCGGGTGTCGTCGGCGACCAGGTTGCCGGTGACGACCCGGACGCCGGCGGCGGCCACCCGTGCGGCGAGCGCGTCGTAGTCGGCCGCGAGCATGGTCGGATCACCGCCGCCCCGCAGGTAGAGACTGCCGGAGAGCAACCCGGCGCGGCGCGCTCCGGTGGCCTGCACGTCGGTGCTGAAGTGATGGCCGGAACCGAGCAGCCCGAGGGCGGCGGTGGAGGTCAGCAACTTGGTGTTGGAGGCCGGGATCAGCCGCCGGTCGCCGTTGCGGTCGTAGAGGGTCTCGCCGGTGCTGGTGTCGACGACGACCACCGAGGTCTGCGCGCCGGTCAGCCGGTTGTCGGCGAGGATCGCGTCGATGGTGGCGCGCAGGCGGGTCGTCGCGGGGGTCGGCGACTCGGCGGTGGCGCCGGACGCGCCGACCGTGGCCACGGTGGCGACCAGCGCGAGCAGCGCGACGGCGCGCGGAAAGAGACGACGATGCATGCGCCGATGCTGCCACGAAGGTAATCGCCGGAAAAGAGCCCCGGACGAAGGTTATTGCCCTTCGTGGTGTCCCGGTCTGCCGACCGCTCGCTCGTGTCCGCCCCAGTAGTGCCGCTGCGCGCCCATCACCAGCGGTGCCACCAGCGCCGCGAGCGCACCGCCCAGCAGCGGGAAGACGATGAACACCCAGAGTTGGCGGAGCGCCGTTCCACCCTCGAAGACGGCCGGACCGAAGGCTCGGGCCGGGTTGACCGCCGCGCCGGTCAGCGTCACGCCGACGAGCTGGGTGGCGGCCAGGGCCAGTCCGATGGCCAACCCGGCGGTGCCCGGATTCTCGGTACGGCTCGTGACCACCAGGACGACCAGGACGAAGAGGAAGGTCAGCACGATTTCCACCACGGCCGCGCCACCCCGGTTGATGTGCGCGCCGTACCCGTTCGAGCCCAGCGCCCCGGTCTGGTCCGCTACGTCACCCCAACGGGTCAGCGCCCAGAGCAGGAAACCGGCCACCGTCGCCCCGGCGAACTGCGCGATCCAGTAGGCGACAGCGCCGATCACCGAGATCTTGCCGGACAGCAGGACACCGAGCGTCACCGCCGGGTTGACATGACTACCGGAGAGCGGACCGATCGTGTAGACGAGGGCCAGCATGACGAACCCGAAGGCCAGCGCGACGACCACCACACCACCCTGGACCCGCGCGGCGACCGCAGCGCCGACGCCGAAGAAGACCAGCAACAGCGTGCCGAGAAATTCCGCGGCTGCGCGACGGGCGTCATCCATGTACTCAGCGTAAGGATAGTTCCGCCCGCTAGCGGGCAAATCAGGTTCGTGACCAGGCAGGGAGCGAGCGCTCGACTGACTCCGCTCTATTTGACGGATCGCCGGGCACGGGGCACGGTGGGCAGAGAAGGGGCCTCTCAGCCGCCCCGATTCGATGCGACGGCGATGACCGTCCGTCCCTCCCGTCGCCTCCCACGCGTGCTCGCACGCGGGCCGATTGTCCGGTCTGCGCGACAACCGACCGCGAGCCGAGAAACCACGAGGAGTTCCACCAATGCTCACCATGACCGACAACGCCGTGCTCGTCATCCGTGACCTCGCCAGCCAACAGGACGTGGCCCAGGACGGTGGCGTACGGATCGCGGCCGACACCGACGCCGGATCGCTCACCGTGGAGCTGGTGCCCGAGCCGGAGCAGGGCGACCAGGTCGTCGACAACCAGGGCGCGCGGATCTTCCTCGACCCCGACGCCGCCGAACTGCTCGGCGAAGCATCGGTGGATGCCACCGTCGACGACGAGGGCATCATCCAGTTCGGCTTCACCGAGAAGCAGTAGACACGCGCCCCGAAGGGGTCTCACCGCAGCGATCGCCCTCGCTGCGGCGGGCCCGGCGGCGGGCGCCAGCCCGGCCCGCCGGTGTCGTCGGGCCGGAGCAGCGCGGCGAGCACGTGCGCCAGATGGTGCGACGTGCTCCACGCCGTCCAGTTGGCGGGTGACCCGGCCCCCGCCCCGCGGCGTGCGCGCCGCAGCAGTTCGTGGTCGCCCCACGAGAACGCCGCTCCGGCGCTCGACCAGTGCGATGCCGCCACCAGCGTGCGACACAGGTCGGCGAAGCGCTCGTCGCCCCGGCCGCCCCGGCGCGACCAGCGGTAGACCCACCAACCGTCCTCGGCGGTGTAGCGAACCGTGGGCAGTCGGTCGCCGGCGTCGCCCGAGTCGGGCAGCGCCGAGCCGACGCCGTAGTCGCCGTAGTCGACGCCGACGTCCGCCAGCCGCTGCCAGAGCTGCCAGTCCCAGCGTCCCAGCCGCACCGGCTCGTCGGTGGGCAACCGGGACAGCGTCGGAGGCATACCGCCCGCCGCCACCGTCGCCGAGCACCAGGCGTGGCGACGGGCCCAGTCCAGCAGCCGGCGTACCCGTGGTTCCGCCACCCGCACGTCCGCCGGGCAGCAGACGTCACCCGCGTCCACCAGAAGATCGCACTCCTCCGGCGCGAGGCCGGTGTACCGCCAGATCCGCTCCACGGCGGTCGTGTCCGCGTCCGGACCAGCCCGGTCGTGCGCGACCCGCACCCGGACCAGCGCCCGCCGCGCGTACGCCCGGGCTGCCGCACCGTGCGCGATGAGCCGCCGCTCGCTCTCCGCGAGCCCCACGACGGGCATCAGCGGTACGCCCCACCGGGCCAGCTCGGTGTCGGTCGAGTCGGGCAGGGCTGTCACGTCGACGGCCGGTAGCAGGCCGGTCGGCAGCCGACGCAGGGCGTCGGAGATGGAACGGTCGACCGCGCTGACCTCCAGGATCGGGGCGACGAGCGGGGCAGCCGCCGGATCGAGGTGATTCAACGCCTCCAGCTCGCCGCGTCGGCGGCTGGCGAGGATGGGGCGGTAGACCGGTGCCACTGCCCGGCCCCCGTGGGCGGGCACCATACTTCAATCTAGTCAGGCATTTGCATGCCTCCCCACTTCTGGTACCGAAAATCTGCTGTCTGACTGTCGGTTCGGCGACTACGCTCGCCCGATGTCCACGTCGCCCCACCGTTACCGCTCCGACGACGAGGACAGCGCCCGCTGGGTCGGCTTTCCGTTCCGTGCCGGCGACATCGTGATCAGCACCCGTTCCAAGAGCGGCACCACCTGGATGCAGATGATCTGCGCGCTGCTGGTGCTGGGCACCCCGGAGCTGCCGGCGCCGCTGTCCGAGCTGTCGCCCTGGCTGGACTGGCTCGGTGAGCCACGTGACGTGGTGTATCAGCGGTTGGCCGCCCAGCCGCACCGCCGGTTCGTCAAGACGCACACTCCGCTGGACGGCGTACCGCTCGATCCCCGGGCGCACTACGTGGTGGTGGCGCGGCATCCGCTGGACATGGCGATCTCCCTGTATCACCAGGCCGGCAACCTGGACCGTGCCCGTGTCGCCGAGCTGACCGGCCAGCCCGCGCCGGCGGGGCCGCCGCGGGTCCGTCCGCCGCTGGCGGAGTGGCTGCCGAGCTGGATCGACCACGAGGTGGACCCGCGCGTCGAGCTGGACTCGCTGCCCGGGGTGTTCTGGCACCTGGGCGACGCCTGGGCCCGCCGGCACGAGCCGAACGTCGAACTGGTGCACTACGACGACCTTCGCGCCGACCTGGGTGGCCAGATGCGCCTTCTGGCCGACCGGTGGGGTGTCGCGGTGCCCGCCGGGCGGTGGCCCGATCTGGTCGAGGCGGCCACCTTCGGCCGGATGCGGGAGCGTGCCGATCAGCTCGCCCCGGACACGCTGGGCGTCCTGCGGGACCGCCGGGCGTTCTTCCGTCGGGGCGGCTCGGGTCAGGGGCGCGACCTGCTGGACCCGGCCGGTCTGGCCCGTTACGAGGAGCGGGCGCGGGCGCTGGCCCCACCGGATCTTCTCGCCTGGCTGCACCGCGACGCCTGAGACGTACACCGCGACGCCTGCCGTGTACACCGCGACCTCTGGGGCATACGCGGAAACGAGCGCGCGGCGCCGCTTCGACCGTGGTCGCAACGTCGCCGCGCTCTGGCCGTCTCCCACCACCGCAGCCGTTCGGCGGTACGCCAGCGGGGACCTGGCTCGACCGGCCGTTCGCGCCGGTCGGAGTTGACGATCCCCGCTGGGCGCGGACTCAAACCTGTCGAGCGTGGGGAATTCCACCATCTGCCAGTCCCGGCGTGACGCGTGATCGAATGGGGTATGACCGGGCCATGGAGCATTTCACGATCGCGACCGTCGCCGAGAAGAGCCCCGACTTCCGGCGGGTGCTGTGGACCGGCGAGCACACCCAGCTGGTGATCATGACCATCCCGCCGGGCGGGGAGATCGGCGAGGAGGTGCACGAGGGCATCGACCAGATCCTGACGTTCGTCAGCGGGACGGGTGAGGCCCGAGTCGCCGGTGAGAAGCGGGAGGTCGTCGCGGGCGACCTGGTCGTCGTGCCGTCCGGCACGAAGCACAACTTCGTCAACACCGGCCCGAATCCGCTCGTCCTCTACACCGTCTACGGCCCTCCGGAGCACGCCGACCAGGCCGTGCACCACACCAAGGAGGAGGCCGACAGGGCCGAGGAGGCCGGCGAGGACGAGCCGCCCACCGCGTGACGCCGGCCTGAACCGGGTCGCTGTGGGTACGCGCGGCTGGTGACGCAGCCGCCGATTTCCGACTACGGGTTCCTCTCGGACTCCCGTTCCGGAGCGCTGGTCGACCTCGACGGCTCGATCGACTGGTGGTGCCCGGACCGGTTCGACGGCGCGTCCGTCTTCGGACGGCTCCTCGACCCGGACGGCGGGCACTTCCGGTTGGCGCCGGTCGGCGTCGGTGGCCCGGGCTACCGCGTCGAGCGGGCGTACCGACCGGACACGCTCGTGCTGCGGACGGTGCACCACACGCCGCACGGCAGCGTGTCGGTGACGGACGCGCTCGCCGCCGAGGACGGCGCCCGTGCGCACGAACTGGGCATGAACTCGCCCGCCGTGCTCATCCGGGTGGTCGAGGGACTGTCCGGGCGGGTACGGATGGCGCTGGACTTCGCCCCCCGCCCCGAGTACGGGTTGCTCACGCCGTACCTGCACGAGCAGCCCGACGGGGCGGTGGTGGCCGATGCCGGCCCGGTGACGTTGGTGCTGCGCGTCGGAGGTATGCCACTGCGGGCGGGCCGCGACCGGGTGACCCACGAGTTCGAGGTCTCGACCGGTCAGGTGGTGGGGATCGACGTGGCGTTCGGGCAGTCGTACGGGAAGCCGCCGGTCCGACTGGACCCGCTGACCGTGCTCGCGGACACGACGCGAGCGTGGGAGGCGTTCCGGCAGTCGCACCGGTACACGGGGCGGTACCCGGAGCTGGTCCGACACAGTGCCACGGTGCTGTCCGGCCTCACGTACGCCCGCAGCGGCGCGGTGGCGGCGGCGTCGACCAGCTCGTTGCCGGAACAGATCGGCGGCGACCGCAACTACGACTACCGCTACTCCTGGTTGCGGGACTTCTCGCTGACGATGCGGGCGCTCTGGGTGGCTGCCTGCCCGGACGAGGCGTCGAGACTGTTCGCCTGGGTGGCCCGTTCGATCGGCCAGTTCGGCGACGAACCGGTGCCGGTGCTCTTCGGACTGGAGGGCGAACGGGACATCTCCGAGCACCACTGCAACCACCTGCGCGGATACCACGACAGCCGGCCGGTGCGCGTCGGCAACGACGCCTGGAAGCAGCGGCAGCTCGACGTGCCGGGCGAGGTGCTGTCGGCGGTGTGGAGGCTGCGCGACCACCTCGGTACGACGTTCGACGGGGAGTTGCGGGAGATGGTGCTCGGGCTGGCCGAGCAGGTGGCGGCGACCTGGCACCTGCCGGACCGGGGCATCTGGGAGACCCGGGAGGAGGAGCGGCACTACCTCTCCTCGAAGGTCTCCTGCTGGTTGGCCCTGGATCGGGCCGTCGGACTCTCCGACCGGCTCGGTGAGCGGGCCGACCCGCGTCGCTGGGCCGCGGTGCGCGACGAGATCCGCGAGGCGGTGCTGCGCGAGGGGTGGAACGACCGGATCGGTGCGTTCACCGGCTCGTTCGGTTCGGCGGAGCTGGACGCCTCGGTGCTTGCCCTGCCGGTGGCGCACTTCCTGCCGGCGACCGATCCGCGGATGCGGTCGACCATCGAGATGGTGGAGCGCGAGCTGGGTACGGAGGACGGGCTCGTCCGACGCTGGACGAGCGACCCGGCCGGGTTCCTGCTGTGCTCGTTCTGGCTGGTGGAGTGCCTGGTGATGGCGGGTGAGCCACGGCGGGCCGAGGAGCTGTTCGAACGCGTGGTGGGCCACGCCAACGACGTCGGCCTGTTCAGTGAGCAGATCGACCTGTCCACCGGCGCGCAGCTCGGCAACATGCCGCAGGCGCTGTCCCACATCGGGTTGATCAACGCGGCCTGGCGGCTGACCGAGCCGAACAGCTTCTGATCGGCCCGCCGAAATCCTGCAACAGACCTGCAAGCGCCAGGCATTGACGCTGATGCGTGCCCAGTCCTAGCCTCGAAGAGGCGGGGAAAGCCCTTTCCCGCGGCTTTCGTCCCGCTTCACCCCGCTGTCGGATCCGGGCATCCGATGGGGCACACCGATCCCGCCTTCGAGGCCGCGCGCCGTGCCGGCACGTCCCCGCGCGCTCGGATCCACGGATCGCCACCACACGCGTCAAGGAGGACAACCGTGCACAGGAGACGACGACCACTGGTGCTGGCGGTGTGCGCCGGCGTGACCGTGGCGGCCCTCGCCGCCAGCATGACCTCGGCCTTCGCGGCCACCATCTTCACCGACACCTTCACCGACGGCGACGCCTCCGGCTGGTCCAAGTCCGGCGGCACCTGGGCGGTCGACGGCGCGGGGGTGTTCAACCAGTCCAACGCCGGCAGTGAGCTGGCCCGGCAGTTCGCCGGCGACGCCGGGTGGACCACCTACTCCGTGCAGGCCCGCGTCCGGCCGACGAGCTTCGGCTCGTCGAGCGGCCTGGTCGGGCTCGCCGCCCGGGCCAGCAGCAGCACCAAGATGTATCGCCTGGCCCTGCTCGGCTCTGGACGGGCCGAACTCCAGGCCGTCAACGGCAGCAGCATCACCGCGATCGGCTCCGCGTCGCTGGGCGTCGCCGCCGGCACCTGGTACACCCTGCGCATCGAGGCCAGTGGCAGCACCATCCGCGGCTTCGTCAACGGCACGCAGATCGCCTCCGGCAGCAACAGCCTGGTCGGCGCCGGTCGGATCGGTCTGGTCACCGCGTACGCCAGCGGCGGCTTTGACGACGTGGTGGTCGACTCGTCCGGCGGTGGCACCCCGACCACACCACCGGCCACCAGCACCCCACCGCCCACCACGTCGGGCCCGACCACCCCGCCGCCCTCGGGCTGGCCGACACCCACCAGCAGCCAGAAGGTGGACGCGACGATTGCGGTCTCCGGCACCTTCGACGGTGGACTCCGGCGCTACTACGGCATCGGCGACGGCGGGCAGAGCGAAAGCCAGGACCCGATGTTCGAGCTGGCCGCCGGCGCCACCCTGCGGAACGTGATCATCGGTGCGCCCGCCGGTGACGGCGTGCACTGCGAGGGCAACTGCACGCTCGTCAACGTGTGGTGGGAGGACGTCGGCGAGGACGCGGCCACCTTCCGGGGCGGCACCACGTACACCGTCGACGGCGGCGGGGCGCGGTCGGCCAGCGACAAGGTCTTCCAGCACAACGGCGCGGGCACTGTCTACATCAGGAACTTCCGGGTGGAGAACTCCGGGAAGCTCTACCGGGCCTGCGGCAACTGCTCCACGTCGTACCAGCGGCACGTGGTGATCGACAACGTGGTCGTCCGCGACACCGACACGATCGCCGGCATCAACACCAACTGGGGCGACACCGCACGCTTCAGCCGCGTCACGATCGTCGGCGACCCGGACCGGGAGACGTCGATCTGCGTCAAGTACAAGGGCGTACCCAAGGGCAGCGAGCCGACCAAGATCGGCGAGGGCGCCGACGGCGTCAACTGTTTCTACGCGCCGTCCGACATCACCTACCAGTAGCGCGGCCCGCCGGCATCCCGCGCCACGCGGGATGCCGGCTCAGGCCAGCACGGGTACGCCGGAGACGTCGACCGTCTCCGGATACTTCAACCCCGCGCCGGTGTTGAGCACCACCACCCGTTCCCCAGCCCGAATCCAGCCACCGGCACGCAGCTGGCGTGCGGCGGTCAGGCAGGCCGCGCCCTCCGGGCAGAGCAGCAGCCCCTCCCGGGCGGCGAAGTCCCGCAGGTCGGTCAGGATCTCCGCGTCGTCGACGGCGACGGCGGTGCCGGCTGATGCCCGCAGCGCCCCCAGGATCAGCTCGTCACCCAGCGGCGACGGCACGGTGATGCCGAACGCCACCGTGTGCGCGTCCTCCCACGGGCGGGCCCGGGAGTCACCGGCGGCGAAGGCCCGCACGATCGGCGCGCAGCCGGTCGACTGGACCGCCACGAGCCGGGGCAGCTTGTCGCCGACCCAGCCCAGCTCGCGCATCTCGTGCAGCGCCTTGTGGATGCCGATCAGGCCGACCCCGCCGCCCGTGGGATAGATGATCACGTCGGGCACCTGCCAGCCGAGCTGCTCGACGATCTCGTACCCCATCGTCTTCTTGCCCTCGAGCCGGTAGGGCTCGCGCAGCGTGCCGGCGTCGAAGATCGCCCCGTCGGACTCGGCGATCAGCTCGGCCACCCGCCGGCCGGCGTCGCTGATCAACCCGTCCACCAGGCGCAGGTCGGCGCCGGCGGCCACGCACTCGCGCCGGCAGATGGTCGGCGCGGCCAGCGGCATGACGATCGTGGCGCCCATCCCGGCGCGCGCGGCGTACGTCGCCCACGCCGACCCGGCGTTGCCGTTGGTCGGCATCGCGATCCGCTGCACGCCCAGCTCGCGGGCGCGGCTCACGCCGACCGCCGCGCCACGCGCCTTGAACGAGCCGGTCGGAATCAGCCCCTCGTCCTTGACCATCAGATCGGCGATGCCGATCTCGGTGCCGTACGCGGGTGCCCGCAGCAGCGGCGTCCAGCCCTCACCGAGCGTGGTGACGTGCCGAGGGTCGGCGACGGGCAGCAGCTCCCGGTACCGCCACAGGTCGGCCGGGCGCAGCGGAAAACGTTCCGGGGTGACTGCCTTCGCGACAGCCGGCAGGTCGTAGCGGGCCAGCAGCGGGGAGCCGCAGTCGCAGAGGTTCTGCACCGTGTCGGCGGCGTACTCCAGGCCGCAGCGCGGGCAGTCCAGGTGGGTCAGGTACACGTCGCTCCTCGCCGTCAGGCCGCGTCGATGCTCAGCCACCGTCGGCTGCGCTGGCCCGGTTGGTAGACCGAGTCCAGCCGCTTGGCGACCACACCGGGCAGCCCCTGCTCCCGCCCGGTGCGCAGGGCCTCGTCGCCGGCACCGGAGAACCACGGCGGAGTCTGCCAGTGCGTACCGGCCAACGCCAGCCCATCGAGCAGTTCCCGGCGTTGCGCGTACGGGACGTCGACGCTGCTCACGCCCTCCAACCACAGCAGGTCGACGAGCAGGAACTGCGCACCGGTCGGGACCCGCGTCCCGCTGGTCGGGCGGGCCGGACGCACCTTTGCCGAGCCGTCGATGCGGACGAGCACGCCGTCGAGCACCGCCTCGGTCGGCGCCAGGGCCTCGGCCATCGCGCGCAGCCACGGGTACCCGCCGGTGATCTCCTCGTCGGTCTCGGAGAGCAGCCGCAACCGCCCACCCGAGACGTACGCCAGTGCCCGGACGCCGTCCCAGCGCAGCTCGTACCCCCAGGCGGCGCCGTCGCGCGGCAGCCTGGCGGCGGGCGTGGCGTGCATCGGGCGGACGAGCTCGGGCATCGGCGTCCACCCCGGCGGCGCGGGATCGGTGCGGCGGATCATCCAGTCCCGGCCGCCGGTGGCGAACAGCGCGTACCGGCCGTCGGTGCGGTCGCCGGAGAGCGTCACGATGACCTCGTCGTCGCGCCACTTCTCGCAGCGGTACGTGCCCCGGTCGTGGATGACCATCCGGCCGCCCCCGTACTCGCCGGCGGGGATCTCGCCGGAGAAGTCGAGGTACTCCATCGGGTGGTCCTCGGTGTGCACGGCGAGGTGGTTGCGGCCCGGGTCGCGAGGCAGGCCACGTGGCACCGCCCAGGACGCGAGCACGCCCTCGTGCTCCAACCGCAGGTCCCAGTGCAGGCTGCGGGCGTGGTGCTGTTGGATGACGAAGCGGGCGGTGTCGCCGCCGGCATCGGCTGCCGTGGGGCTCCGGGCGGGCACCGGCTCGGGCGTACGGGCCGCGTCGCGCCGGCGTCGGTACTCGTCCAGCCGGTCCGTCACACCCGTATTCTCCGGCAATTCGGGCCATCGCGCTGGCTGCCGGAGTGTCCGGTTCGCTCGGCGTACGGGGGCCCGGAGGGGTAGAACGGATCCCATGGACCTCAGCGACCAGCCCACCGCCCCGCTCCCGGGTGACGTGCAGATGCCCCTGCTCGGCTTCGGCACCTGGCAGGCCACCGGTCAGGCGGGCTACGACGCCGTGCTGGCCGCGCTCGACACCGGCTACCGGCACCTCGACACCGCCACCGTCTACGGCAACGAACGCGAGGTCGGCCGGGCGGTCCGGGAGAGCGGGCTGCGTCGGGAGGACATCTTCCTCACCACGAAGCTCCCGCCGGACCGGATCGGCCGGGAGCGCGAGACGTTGGAGGCAAGCCTGGAGGCGCTCGGCGTCGACCAGGTGGACCTCTGGTTGATCCACTGGCCGCCGTCGTCGCCAGCGGACAGCATTCCGCTGTGGCGTGAGTTGCTGGCCGCCCGGGACGAGAACCTGACCCGGGCTGTCGGGGTCAGCAACTACAGCACGGGCGAGATCGACGAGCTGATCCAGTCGACCGAGGAGAACCCGGCGGTGAACCAGATCCGGTGGAGTCCCGCGCTGTACGACCGGCAGCGGCACGCCGAGCACCGGGACCGTGGGGTGGTGCTGGAGGGGTACAGCCCGTTCAAGACCAGCGACCTCAGCGATCCGGTGCTGACCAGGATCGCCGCCGCCCACGGCGTGTCTCCGGCGCAGGTGGTGCTGCGCTGGCACATCGACCACGAGATCGTGGTGATCCCCAAGTCGGTGACCCCGGAGCGGATCACCGCCAATTTCGACGTCTTCCACTTTTCTCTGACGGCGGAGGAGATGCGCGACATCGACGCACTCGGCGACGCCTGATACGGCGAATTCCTTCAAGCAGCGACCTGTCGGCGAAGGCTATCGACATCGACACACGTGACGGTATAGCGTGCCGTCATCACGTTCGTCGATCCGTTTCGAACCCGCCTTCGCTGGAGGATCGCCATGGCCCGACCACCGTCCATCCGTCTGCGCCGCCGCGGGGTGCTCGGCATCCCCGCGCTGGTGGCCGCCGCCCTCACCGTCGTGGTCCGGCCCACCCCGGCGAGCGCCGCGCCGAAAGCCCCCGAGTGCCTCGCCGACCTGCTCGGCGAATCCTGATGGCCACGATCCCGTGGCTCGTGGACGTGTTGCGCGGCGCCGGGGTCCAGGTCGTCGTCGAGGGTGACTGGCTCAACCGGATGCGGCCCGGCTCCTTCGACCCGATCGGGGTGCTCTGGCACCACACGGCCTCGACCTCCAGCGCCAGCAACCCGCACCCGGCGCTCGGCATCTGCATCAACGGTCGCTCCGACCTGGCCGGCCCGCTCTGCCAGGCGCTTGTCGACTACAACGGCGTCTTCCACGTCATCTCCGCCGGCCGCTGCAACCACGCCGGGGTCAGCGGCGGCAGCGGGCCCATCCCCGCGGGCGACGGCAACACCCTGATGATCGGGTGGGAGATCGACTACAACGGCGTCGACCAGGAGATGACGGCCGCACAATACAACTCGTCGATCGCCGCGACGGCCGCCGTACTCACCCGCCTCGGCCGGGACAGCAGCTACGCCCGGGGCCACCGGGAGACCAGCACCACCGGCAAGATCGACCCGTCCTTCATCGACCTGAACGTCATGCGCGCCGACGTCGCGACGAAGATGGCCGGCGGCAGCACGGCATGGTCGTCCACCGTTGACAACACGACCTCCGGCCGCTTCACCGCAAGCGCGAACTGGGGCGTGTCGACGTTCTCCAGTCAGCGGTACGGCGCCGACTACCGCTACGCCGACCCGGTCGCGGCCAGCGATCCGGCCTGGTACCGGTTCGACGTGCCGGCGACCGGCACCTACCGGGTCGATGCGTGGTGGCCGACGAACACCGGCTACAACAGCGCCACCCCGTACATCGTCGCCACCACCACCGGCAACAGGACCGTGTACGTGGACCAGCGGGCGACCGGCGGGCAGTGGCGCACCCTCGGCACGTTCACCCTGCCGGCCGGGGACGCCAACCGGGTGGCTGTCAGCAGGTGGAGCAACGCGACGGGCCTGGTCATCGCCGACGCCGTACGCCTGACCCGGGTTTGAGGATTCCTGCATGATCGACTCGACTTCCCGGAAGTCGGGGTGTCCCTCTGCGAGGATGCCCCGACGTCAAGGATCCCGAGTGGATCTCGGCAGGGTGGAGGGTCTCCCGGGGTCGGCGGATGGACGGGGTGGTGCGTGGAGATCACTGGAGTGGACACGCCCGTCGTGGTGCCGTTCGACGCGCGGCCGGCCGTGGCCGCGTTCGTCGACCTCATGCGGCGACTGTGGCCGTCCGCCCTCGTCGGCTTCGACGACGGCGAGGGGACGACGACTACCGACCTAGCCGACGCCACCAGCTTTCCGGCGCACGGGGAGCTGACGTTCGTGCGCGACGGGTCGATGGACGAGCATTGGCAGGAGTGCGGATACGCCCCCATGTCGGACGGCCCCGGGCCAGTCGCACTCTTCTACGAGATTCATCGGAGTCTGGTGGTGCAGGTGAATGTCGCAGGCGAGGGCGGCCCGGACGATGGTCCGCTGTCGGGATGGACCGGTGTCGAACTGGCCCTGCCGGTGGCGACCACCCTCACGCTGGTTTCCCATGCCGCTCCGACCGAGGACACCTTCTGCGCCACGGTCCTCGCGCTCCTGCGCGAAGCCCTCGGCTACGGAGGCGGCCTCCGCTGACCCGCTCTGGCTCTGGCTCTGGTTGATCGACTCGACTTCATGAAAGTCGGGGTGTCCCCGGCGCGAAATGCCCCGACCTCACGGAATCGGAGTGGATCGAGGCGGCGGCAACTCGTGCCGAACCATCTCCTGGGTCGGGCACCGAACGAGGCGTTTGCCGGTGCCGAGCCCGTCGGTGCCCGCGCGATGGAACCACGAGCCGTGCACCTCGCTGACCTGGACGGTGCCACCGGCCCGCGTGTAGGACGCCTGCCAGTCGCGGATGGTCTCGTAGGCGCCGTGGTCGAGGTAGTCCAGGTGTAGTTCGAGTTCGACCTGCTGCGCCGGGGGCAGTGCGGCGAGTCGGCGGGTGAGCCGTCCGGAGGCGACGAACGCGAGTGTTCCGGTGATCGACACGAGCCAGGTACCGGACTTTGGCTCGGTGACCTGGATGTCACACCGAGCCAGCCGTCGCACCATGAGGAGCGCCGCCGTCGCCATGCCCAGTCCGACCCCGATGAGCAGGTCGGTCGCGGCCACGCCGACCGCGGTGACCACGTAGATGGGCAGCTCCCGGTGCCGGGCGTACGTGCGGATCTGGGCGAGGCTCACCAGCCGGAGGCCGACCACCACGAGGACGGCGGCGAGCGCGGCCATCGGGATCATCTCCAGCAGTACCGAGCCGGCCATCACGAATCCGGCGATCCAGAGTCCGTGCAGGATGGTCGAGGCGCGGGTGCGTGCCCCGGCCGCGACGTTGGCCGAGCTGCGCACGATGACGCCGGTGACCGGGAGGCCGCCGAGCGTCCCGGATACGGCGTTCGCGGCACCCTGCGCGATGAGTTCCCGATCGAGGTTCGCCCGTGGGCCGTGGTGCATCCGGTCGACGGCCACCGCCGAGAGCAGAGATTCGACGCTCGCCACCAGGGCGATGGTGACGACTGCCGGGACGACCTCCCACAGCGGTGAGTCGGGCCAGCGGGCGAAGGTGAGCGCGCCCAACGGGTCGGCGGGCAGATCCACCCGCTCCACGTCGGCGCCCACGGCCGTCGCGACCACGGTGGCGACCACCACCGCCACCAGGGTCGCCGGCAGCAGGGTGGTCTTGACCAGACGTGACCAGAGCAGCAACAGCGTCATGGTCAGAGCACCGAGCAGCACGGACACGCTGTGGTAGTCGGCGACCTGGCCGGGTAGGTCACGCAGGTTCGCCCACGCGGAGCTCTGGGGCTCGCCGCCGAGCGCGACGTGCACCTGGCTCAGCGCGATGACCAGGCCGATGCCGGCCAGCATCCCGTGTACGACAGTTGGCGACAGGGCGAGCGCGGCCCGCCCGAGGCGGGTGATGCCCAGCAGGATCTGCAGCAGCCCGGCGACGGTCACGATCGCGGCGGTGCCGGCGAAGCCGAACTCGGCGATGGTGCCCGCGACGATCACGGTGAGCCCGGCGGCCGGCCCGCTGACCTGGAGCGGCGCGCCGCTGAGCGCGCCGGCGACCATCCCGCCCACGACGGCGGCGACCAGCCCGGCCAGCAGGGGCGCTCCGGAGGCGGCGGCGATGCCCAGGGACAACGGGATCGCGATCAGGAAGACGACGATCGACGAGGGGACATCGTGCCGAAATGACGCTATAGCCGACATCTTCCGGAAGGTACTGAGATAATATTAATGCATAGTTAAGCGTGATTCTTTCACTCCGGCAGGGGCGTGACCGTCCAGGTCACGCCCCCGCCGTCGGGGTGTCGGATCAGCTACGCGAGCAGGTACTCCCGTTGAGCGAGAAGCTGCTCGGGGACGAGTACGACCCGTTCAGCGTCCCCTGGTAGCCAAAGCTGGCCGTACCGCCGGGGGCGAGGGACCCGTTGTGGCTCACGTTCCGGGCGGTTACCGCGGACCCGCTCTGGCTCACCGTGGCGTTCCAGGCGTTGGTGACCGTCTGCCCGCTGGGCAGGCTGTAGCTGAGCGTCCAGCCGTTGATCGCGCTGGATCCGGTATTGGTGATCTGCACGTCGGCGGTGAAGCCGTTGTTCCACGAGTTGGCCGTGTACTTCACCGCGCAGCCCGAGTTGCCGCCCGGCGGCGGGGTGGTCGGCGGCGGGTTGGTGGGGTTGCCCCCGCCGCCGTTGACGTTGGCCGAGAACGAGGTCACCGCGAGACCGACGCCACCCTGCCACGGCTCGAAGCCGGCCTGGATGCTGGTCAGATACCAGGAGTTCGTGATCGCGCCCCGGTTGCGGGTGTCGTTGATGAAGTCCATGACGCTGAAGTTCAGGCTGGAGATCGCCGACGACGCGACGTACGAGATGACGTTGTTGGAGCCGTTGCTGCCCCGCCAAACCTCCCAGGTCCGGCCGGCCAGGTTGGTCGTGCCGACCACCGAGCCGATGGGCTGGATCGGACCCTGCCGGTTGAGCCAGATCATGATCTCCATCTGGTTCACGCCGTCGCGCTTGGGCGACGGGTCCAGCCAGATGTCGTACGCCGCGTCGTAGGTGGCGCCGCCGACGTACCGGTAGGAGATGCTGCTGGTAGCGCTGCTGATCTGGCTCACCTGGATCGGCAGGTTCGTGCCGGGGGAGCAGTTGGTGTAGTGACAACCGAGGAAGATCGACGGGTACGCCGTGGGCGCGCCGTTGGTGGGGCTGCTGCCGTTCTGCGTGGTGATCTCGAAGCCGTTGCTGGTGACGTTGAGACACTGCTGGGCGGTGGTGCCCCAGCGGTTGTTCTGCACGACGTAGCGACCCTGGATGACTGTCGAGCCGTACTGTTCGCAGATCTGTGTGTCGGCGGAGGCGCTGCCGCCGACGGCGACGGCGACGATCGTGCCGGCGGCCAGCAGGCCAGCGGCCACGATGGACCTTAAGGGACGGCGCATGATGCTCCTTGACTCCGAAGGCGGGTCTCAGGGTGGTGGGGTGGTGTGCGGGAGCGCTCCCACGCTCAACTTACATTGACATGAATCGAAGCCCTCCGCAACGGCGGCGTTCACGTCGAGCGCGCGCGCATGCCGGGTGAGGGGGTGCCGAACTGACCGCCACAGGTTGTCCGGTCCCTGCCGAACCGTGCCCCGGCGCAGCGCTGAACGGCTGATTGTTGGCCTGCCCGCGCCTCTATGCGTTCCGCTGATCACCAACGGACACGGGGGAGTGCTGCGATGGCGAGACAATGGACGCTGCCCAGATTCGGGTGGGCAGGAATTCGGCCACGGCGGATACGCGGTCGAGTGGCAGGTATCGCCGTCGTGGCGATGACCGCCGCGACCGGCGTGGTGGCCATCGGCGGCCCGGCGCCAGCACCCGCTCACGCCGCACCAGCCTGTGCGGCGACGAAGACGTCCGAGGAGGACGCGGTCAAGACCGCGATGGCCTGCGGTCGACCGGTCGCGGTCGATGCCTCACGCTCGGAGTACACCCAGGTCGTGGCGCAGCCGGATGGCCGGCTGCGGCTGGAGACGGCGGTGGAACCGCAGCGCACCCGCCGTGCCGACGGCCGGTGGGCCGAGGTGGATCTACGGCTGGGCAAGGCGGGTGACGGCCTGCTGCGACCGGCCGCGTCAGTGGCGGACGTGGCCTTCTCCGGCGGTGGCAGCACACCACTCGTGACTCTGCGGCGGGCTGGCCGCACGATGACGCTCTCCTGGCCCGGCCGCCTGCCCGCGCCGGTGGTGACCGGCGACTCCGCAACCTATTCGGGCGTGTTGCCGGACGTCGACCTCGTCGTCCGCGCCACCCACACCGGCTTCACGCACGTGTTGGTGCTGAAGACCCCGGAGGCCGCTTCCAATCCGGCCGTACGAGCCATCGCGCTGAAATCCGGAGGGGACGCGGAGATCTCCCTGCTGGACAACGGCTCGCTGCGCGCTTCCGTCGGAACCACTCCGATCGCATCCGCGGAACGGGCCGTGATGTGGGACTCGTCGCGCCCGGCCCGCACGACGTCCACCGCGCAGGAGTCAGCGCTGCTGAAGTCCGATGCGGTGGCAGCCGAGAACGGTGCTCGTACCGCGCCAGTGGTGGTTCGGATGGACGGCCGCGGGCTGACGCTCGTGCCGGACGCCGATCTGCTCCGCTCCGCGACCTACCCCGTCTATGTCGACCCGACATGGTCGGTGGGGAAGTCGAAGTGGGCCTACGCGACGAGTGACGGCTGCACCAATACCGACTACGGGGTGGCACGGGTCGGGTACAGCCCCGACGGACCGTGCGTCGGGTCGCGGTTCCGCTCGTTCTTCGAGTTCCCCACGACCAACGGCGTGGTGTCCCTGAAGGGCAAGCACATCGAGTCGGCCTATGTGCAGATGAGCCTGTACCACTCGTGGTCGTGCGGGAACACCTGGACCCACATGTACCTCACTCCGGTGATCAACGCGACGATGAAGGCGTCGTTCTCGTCCATGAAGCTCAAGACCTGGCTGGACTCGGCCGAGGGGCACGCCAACAAGGGCAGCGGCTGTTCCGACTCGCCGCAACCCGACATGACCATGAACTTCACCGGTTCGAACGTCACCAGTCAGGTGCAGACCGCCGCGACGGGCAGTTGGAACAGCATCACCATCGGCTTCTGCGCCTGCAACCAGGACGGCGCCTGGGAGACCGCCCAGGACCGCTGGAAGAAGTTCCTGCCGAGCAAGGCGAAGCTCATCGTGGACTACGACTCCCGGCCGGTACGCCGAGCAACCTCCAGCTCGCCGGGGTGGCCTGCCCGGCATCGGGCGTGATGACCACCGGCACCCTGACACCTACTTTCTCCGCCATCCACCCTGATGCCGACACCACGCAGGCGCTGGTCGGCACCTATGAATGGGTCGAGGTGCCCGCAGGGGGCGTCGGCACGCTCACGGACACCTACCCTGCCCGACTAACCCCTCCACCCCCAAGGTCTCCGCGCCGGCCAACGGTCGGGGAACCACGGCCGCGGTGAGCGCAGCCAAGAACAAGACGTTCGCGTTCCGGGTAGCCGTGCAGGATCCCTCGCCGTACTGGCAGTGGAGTCCGTGGTCGGCCTGGTGTCAGTTCAAGGTCGACACGACCGTGCCGCCGGTCACGGTCACGGTCGTCTCGGCACCGACCGGACCGGGCCAGCCGGGAACCTTCAAGATCGAGTCCAGTGCCACCGACGTGACCACCTTCAAGTACGGCTGGACCGGGCCCACCACCACGATCGCGGCCAGTGGCACGCCGAAGAGCGACACGATCACGCTCACCGCGCCGAAGTACGGCCGGAACGTTCTCTTTGTGTCCGCGGTCGACGCCACCTTCAACGAGGGTTATGGCAGCAGGGAGTTCCTCGTCGGACGGGCGAGTCCGGCTGTCGCCCGGTGGGGATTGGAGAGCTATCCAGGGCAGAGTCAGTCGCAGGCGGTCGCGGACAGTCAACCGGCGCTCGGTGGTGACACACCGCTCACGCCCACCAACATCGGCTGGACTCGGGACGTCCGGCTGCTCGGCGGAGAGTCCGCCGGCTTCAACGGAACGTCGTCGTCCCTCACCGCGACGGCTGCTGCACTGAACACCGCGAAGAGCTTCTCCGTCGCCGCGTGGGTCCGGCTGACCGACAAGTCTGCGGACCGGACGGTCCTGACGAAGGACGCGGTCGGCAATGCCTCGCTGTACTTCCAGTACCAGAAGAGCACCGACAGATGGCTGGCCCAGATGCCCTCGGCCACGTCGGGGAGCTCAGTCACCTGGTGGAACGCCCGGTCCAGCTCAATTCCGCAGGTCGGAGTCTGGACCCACCTCACGACGGCCTTCGACGCCGCAGAACACACTCTGACGCTCTTCGTCAACGGCAAGGCGGAGGCGACGGTTTCGGGCGTCACAGGTTTCAACGACGCCGCATGGCCCGTCCTGGTCGGCCGGTCGGGAAGCACGTGGTGGCAGGGCAACCTGGCCGATGTGCAGATCTTCGACCGGGTGGTGGTGAGCGGTGACTTCACCGGCCAGCTCGCCTCGGACGGCAACTCCGGTGGCGTCGACGAGCCGGGCATGTTGGCACCGGTCCTGGTCGGGCAGTGGAGCTTCGCAGGGGCCGCAGTGTGCTTCATCCAGGACCTCGCTGACGCGTGCGAAGCCCCGGACAGCACCGGCTTCAATCGCTACCTGGCTCTGCAACGAGGCGCTGACGTGGACGTCGCAGGCAACAGGGACAACGGCCTCGGCCTCGACGATTCGTTCTACCCGGAGCAGACCGGGTCGACCGAGGTCACGCGGGAGTGGGCCCGGTCGGCGTACAAGAGCGGGGTCACCGCGCCGGACTCGCAGGGCAACCAGTACACGGTCTGGCAGCAGACGCCGGTGGTCCGGACCGACCAGTCGTTCACGGTGTCGGCGTGGGTGAAGTTGGACCGGACCGACGTGACGCAGTTCGTGCTGTCCCAGGAAGCCACCATCAACAACGGCTTCTACCTCTACTACCTGCCCGCCAACGGCGGCGAGTGGAAGTTCAAGATTCTGAAGGACGCCGCCACGCCCGACGGCGGTGCTGATCCCACCATCGCGGTCACGCCCGCTCTGGACGTGGACACGAGTTGGCACCATCTGGTCGGTGTGTCGGACGTCGGCCAGCGCCAGCTGAGGCTGTATGTCGACGGGGATCTGTATGTGGCTCCGGGCGGCCAGAAGCCGTCTGCTGTTCCGTTCAGCGCGGCCTGGCAGCCCTGGCAGGCGAACGGTCCACTGCGGGTGGGCAGTGGCTGGGGCAACTTCAACCCGATGTTCGGTCGGGTCGACGATGTCGCCACCTACCAGGGCGCCATGACGGACGCGCAGGTGTTGGCCCTGTACAACTCCCAGGTCGTCAAGGAGCCCGTGTCGTAGCAGTACCAGCCCGCGACTGCGGATGAGCACCTCGGGGTAGACGCCCAAGTGGCGGGTCGGACGGTCTCCGACCCGCCACTTGGCGGTTGCGCCCTGCCCCCGGACATGGATCGAGGGCACTGAATAACGTCCGCGACAAACTGGTGAATTGTGAGGAATGCCACGCACCCGCCGAATGGGCGTCGACGGCCGGCCAGCTGAGCGACGCGGACGGCTGAGGAGCCGTCCGGGCGGGCCAATCAGGCTCTGGTGCGCACCGATCGCTCCGAGTAGCGTGTTGCCTCCAACGCGTGCCGTTCCCCTCCGGAGGCGTACACCACCATGCGTAGCTCCCCCCTGCGCATTCTCATCGTCGGCGCGGGCATCGCCGGCCTGGCCGTGGCCCGGGCCCTGCGCCTGGCGGGCTTCCGGCCGGACGTGACCGACAAGCTGCCGGTGGGGGAGTCGACAGAGGTCGGCCTCTACCTGCCCGGCAACGCCGCCCGCGCGCTGCACCGGCTGGACCTGCACGATCCGGTCCGCCCCCTCGGGCAGGTGATCCGCCGGCAGCGCTTCTTCGACGCCGCCGGGGCCCCGCTCTGCGAGGTCGACCTCGACGTGCTCTGGGCCGGCGTCGGGGAGTGCCGGGCGCTGCCCCGCAGCGACCTGCACCGGGTGCTGCTCAGCGGCGCTGGCGGCGCCGTCCGGCACGGCGCCGAGGTCCGCACGCTCGAGCTGCTCCCGGGCGCCGTCGGCGTCACCTTCACCGACGGCACCCACACCGAGTACGACCTGGTCATCGGTGCCGACGGACCGCGTTCGTCGGTCCGGACCCTGGCCGCGCTCGGCGGGCCGCCCCGCCCGACCGGGCACGTCGTCTACCGGGCCGTCCTCCGGGACGGGCCGACGGTCACCGACTGGACCGCCCTGCTCGGGCAGCGTTGCGGCCTGCTGCTCGTGCCCATCGGGGAGGGTCGACTGCACTGCTACGCCGACGAGGCGGGCAACGAGCCGCCCGCCGACCCCCTCGCCCGGCTGCGGGAACTCTTCGCCGACTACCGCGGTCCGGTGCCCGAGGTGCTGGAGACGCTCGACCAGGTGCACGTCGGGATCACCGACGAGGTCGAGCTGGGTCGCTGGCACCGGGGGCGGGTACTGCTGGTCGGCGACGCTGCGCACGCCACCGCGCCGACCCTGTCGCAGGGTGCGGCGATGGCTCTCGAGGACGCCGTGGTGCTGGCCGAATCGTTGCGCGCGGCCGGCAGCGTGGAGGCAGCGCTGATGGCGTACGAGAGTCGTCGTCGCCCGCGTACCCGATGGGTGGCCGACCGTACCCGGGACCGCGACCGGACCAGGGACGTGCCGCCGGCGCTGCGCGACCCACTGCTGCGCGGACGCGGCGGACGGATCTTCGGGGAGCACTACCGGTTACTGGTCGGCCCGCTGTAGGCCCGTTGTAGATCGTGTCACGCCACCCCACGCGGCGCTGCGACCTGCCGGGGACTATCCTCCTTGCGGATGACGGCCCGCCGAATAACCAGCGTGAGCCGAGCGGGACAACCGAGAACCGGAGGCCACTCGTGACCACCGTCGCACCCAAGCCGGTCGTGACCCGGCCCTGGCCGGTCCGGGAGCCGGTCAAGGGGTCGGCCATCGCGCGGCTGCTGCGTACCACGGACGCGAAGCAGATCGGGATCATGTACATGGTCACCGCGTTCGCGTTCTTCCTGATCGGTGGCCTGATGGCCCTGGTCATGCGGGCTGAGCTGGCCCGACCCGGGCTGCAGTTCCTGTCGCCCGAGCAGTACAACCAGCTCTTCACGATGCACGGCACGATCATGCTGCTGTTCTTCGCGACGCCGATCGTGTTCGCCTTCGCGAACTACATCGTGCCGATCCAGATCGGCGCGCCCGACGTCTCCTTCCCCCGCCTGAACAGCTTCGCCTACTGGCTGTACCTGTTCGGCGGCACGATCGCGACCGCCGGCTTCCTCACTCCGGGCGGCGCGGCCGACTTCGGCTGGTTCGCGTACGCGCCGCTGAGCAGCGTCGAGCACTCGCCCGGCGTCGGCGCCAACATGTGGATCATGGGTCTGGCCATCTCCGGCCTGGGCACGATCCTCGGCGCGGTGAACATGATCACGACGGTGCTCACCCTGCGTGCGCCCGGTATGACCATGTTCCGGATGCCGATCTTCACGTGGAACATCCTGGTCACCAGCCTCCTGGTGATCCTGGTCTTCCCGCTGCTGGCCGCCGCCCTGTTCGCGCTGGCCGCGGACCGCATCCTCGGTGCCCACGTGTACGACCCGGCGACCGGTGGACCGATGCTCTGGCAGCACCTGTTCTGGTTCTTCGGGCACCCCGAGGTCTACATCGTCGCGCTGCCGTTCTTCGGCATCATCAGCGAGATCATCCCGGTCTTCTCCCGCAAGCCGATCTTCGGCTACAAGGGCCTGGTCGCCGCGACCGTCGCGATCGCCGCGCTCTCCATGAGCGTCTGGGCGCACCACATGTTCGCCACCGGTCAGGTCCTGCTGCCGTTCTTCAGCTTCCTGAGCTACCTGATCGCGGTGCCGACCGGCATGAAGTTCTTCAACTGGATCGGCACCATGTGGCGGGGCCAGATCAGCTTCGAGACGCCCATGCTCTGGGCGGTCGGCTTCCTGGTCACCTTCCTCTTCGGCGGTCTCACCGGTGTGCTGCTGGCCAGCCCGCCGCTCGACTTCCACGTGTCGGACTCGTACTTCGTGGTCGCGCACTTCCACTACGTGCTCTTCGGCACCATCGTGTTCGCCGTCTTCGCCGGCATCTACTTCTGGTTCCCGAAGATGTTCGGCCGGATGCTCGACGAGCGCCTGGGCAAGGTGCACTTCTGGCTCACCATGATCGGCTTCCACACCACCTTCCTGGTGCAGCACTGGCTGGGTGCCGAGGGCATGCCCCGCCGGTACGCCGACTACCTGCCCGGCGACGGCTTCACCACGCTGAACACGATCTCCACGATCGGCGCGTTCGTCACCGGTATCTCCACGCTGCCGTTCATCTACAACTGCTGGAAGTCGTACAAGACCGGCCCGGTGGTCGAGGTCAACGACCCCTGGGGTCACGGCAACTCGCTGGAGTGGGCGACCAGCAGCCCGCCGCCGCTGCGCAACTTCGACCGGATGCCGCGAATCCGCTCCGAGCGCCCGGCATTCGACATGAAGTTCCCGGAGTTGGCCGCCGGCCAGAGCGTGGCCGGCCCGCCGGAGGGTGGCGCGAAGCCGCTCACCAGCGAGTCGGACGGCGGCGCCACCTACACCGAGGACACCGCCAGCAACATCGACCGGCACTGACGCTCGACTGAGCCTGTACGACGGGCGCCGCCCCCGGAACACCGGGAGCGGCGCCCGTCGCGCTACCCCCACCCCGTGCCTACCCTGGCCCTGGGTGCCCTGCGCACCCATGCTCCGCGCACCCGTGCTCCGCGCACCCGTGCTCCGCGCGCACCCATGCTCCGCGCGCACCCATGCTCCGCGTCGATCTTGCACTTTCTGTCGTCACCTAACGGGTCAAAGCTGGCGAATCGGCGACAGTTTGTGCAAGATCGGCGCGCGGAACGTGGGGCTTTCTGGCTCGTGGGTGTGCCCTGCCGGCAAGATCCACGCAACATCAGGGATGTTGCGGCCTCTCATGCCCGTGAAGCAGCAACATCAGGGAAGTTGTTCGGATCTTGGTGCTGAGGTGTCGGGGTGTCGGGGTGGGACTGGCCACGGAGTCTCGTCGGCGGGCGGGCGAGCTGGCGAGCAGCCAACGCGCTCGGGGGTCTGATCCGCCTGGCTAGTGGCTGACGGGGGTGAGGTCGGCCTCGACCGGAGGTGGAGTGACCGCGTCGGCGTTGCGTCGGCGGCGCAGTTCGATGGGGAGCACGGCCAGGGTGACCAAAGCGCCGAGCGCCCCGGTCACCACGAAGCCCCACAGCGGGGCGCTGGCGTCGATCACTGCGCCGGCGAGTGGCGCGCCGACTGCGATGCCGACGGTGACGGCTGAGCCGTGCAGGCCCATCGCCTCACCGCGTACCTCGGGCGGGGCGAGCCGGCTGACGGCGTCGGCGGAGGCCGCGATGGTCGGCGCGCAGAGCGCACCGGCCGGGATCAGCGCGAGAGAGATCAGCCACCAGTGTGCGCCGCCCAGCCCGACGGGGATGGTGCAGAGCGCGAGCGCTGCGGTGAGCGCCAGCGGCGACAGCGAGCGGTGCACGGCGCCGTAGGCGAAGCCGCCGACCAACGAGGCGATCGCCCAACAGGCCAGCACCACGCCGGTCCAGCCGACCTCGCCGCTGGCGCGCAGGACGGCGACCACCGCCACGTCGGTACCCCCGAGGACCAGGGTGGCGGCGGTGCTGACCGCCAGTACGGCGAGCAGGCGGGGCGTCAGCCACTCCCGGCGGGGCACCTGGCGTCGTGGGCCGACCGGCTCGGCCGCGCCACGGATCGGCGGATTCAGGAACCACAGGGCGGTGCCTGCGGCGACGATGCCGCCACCGACGAGATACATGGTGGTCTGCGCCGAGATGGCGGTGACCAGGGCCACCGCCAGCGCTGGGCCGATCATGAAGGACAGCTCGACGGACATGGAGTCCAACGCGTACGCCGGCCGCCGTTGATCTTCCGGGACCAGCGCGGCGATCGACTGGCGGACCACCGAGAAGATGGGCAGGGCCAACGAGCCGGCCACGAAGGCGGCCGGCAGCAGCAGTGGGTACGCCAACGACGGCGCGGTGGTCCAGAACACCGCCTCGGCGATCCCGGTGAGCACCAGCACGGGACGCAGGCCGCGTCGGTCGACCAGACGGCCGAGTAGTGGCCCACCGATCGCCGCGCCCACCGTGATCGCGGCACCCACGAGGCCTGCCGCGCCGTAACTCCCGTCCAGGTCGAGCACCACGTGGAAAGTCAGCGTGACCCCGGTGGCCGTGAGCGGAATGCGTGCGAGGACGGCGACCAGCAGCAGTGACCGCAGGCCGGGCAGGGCGAGCGCTGTCCGGTAAGGCTTGATGTTCACGTTGGTCCGTACCTCCGGCGACATCCTCGACGGATGGCGGACCGTTGGCCAACCAATTACCGCCTCATGCGGCCCTGATCACAGGCTCACCGTGCAGGACCACCCCGGCGCCGTCCATCGCGCGCAGCGCCACGTCGGTGGTCTCCGGGGCGACCGCAGCGGTCAGCTCCAGCAGGACCGTGGTGGCGAAGCCCTCGCGGGCGGCGTCGAGCGCGGTGGCGCGGACGCAGTGGTCGGTGGCGATGCCGACCACGTCGACCCGGTCCACGTCGTGCCGCCGCAGCCAGTCGGCCAGGCACTCGCCGTCGTCGGCGTGCCCCTCGAAGCCGGAGTACGCCGCGGCGTGCTCGCCCTTGTGGAAGATCGCCTCGACCGGCCCGGTCTCCAGCTCCGGGTGGAATTCCGAGCCGCTCGTGCCGACCACGCAGTGCCGGGGCCACGACTCCACGAAGTCCGGCGGATCGCCGAAGTGCGCACCCGGGTCGACGTGGTAGTCCTTGGTGGCGACCACGTGTGTCCACCGGTCCGGCTCGCTGGCGAGCAGCCGGGAGATGCCCGAGGCCACCCCCGCCCCGCCGGCGACGGCCAACGAGCCGCCCTCGCAGAAGTCGTTCTGCACGTCCACGATGATCAGGGCAGTGCCCACCGGAGCGCTCCTTCGGGGGTCGGCTGCCGGGGCCTCAAACGAGCGCGGGCCCGGCCGGGTCGCCCGGCAAGCCTACGCGCCCGGACGGCTGGCGGGTGGCGGCTGGACGCTCGGTGCCGGCCCGGGGTTGGCGGGTGGCGGCTGGGCCTCTGGTTCGTCGGTGTCCGGCAGGTAGGTGTAGGACTTGCCGGAGCCGTTCGGTATCCCGGTGTCCACCCTCACCAGCACCACCCCGGCTGGATGCGGTGGTGTCAGCACGCTCACCGATCCGTCGGGGTTGTACTGCGGATCGGGCGCCCGTGTGTCGCCGAACGTCACGATCAGGTAGGTGCCGTTCCCGAAGTTTGCCCCCCGGATGAGGACCTGCTGCCCGCCCGACTCGGGGCCCTCCGAGGGGTCGATGCTCGTGACGACCGGCCAGGGAGGAACCTCTGCCGGGACCACTGGCCTGTGCGACTGCGCTGCCGCCGGCGTGCTCACCATCGTCAAGATTGGCAGCATCGCGATGAGTACGCGCCGCGTCGATGGCATGGTGGCCCGCCCTAACCTGTCGCTGGAAGCTCCGTTCTGCCTAACGACGGGATGCGCCCAAGGGCTCGATCGTGCTCCCGGTTCAGCCGGCGGGTACGACGGTGACCGGCACGGCGGGGTCACCGGCGGAGAGCTTCAGCCCCTCCCACGGGATGGAGATGAGGCACTCCCGCAGGTGCTCCCGGGACTCGTCGAGGGTGGGCAGGGCCACGGGCTCGCCATCGACCACGTACGAACGCTGAAGCGTCCGGTCGTTGGCCTGCCGGTCGGGCACGCCCTGGGGGACGATGATCTCTTCGGTGGCGGTGCCCGTGGGCTTGTGCCGGCGGACCGCCACCTTGCGCCCCCCGATGGTGGCCTTGTGCTCGGAGCGCTTCACCACCGGCCGGCCGTCCACCTCGACGAGCTTGTAGACCAGGCCCGCGGTGGGCGCTCCGGAGCCGGTGACCACCGCCGTACCCGCGCCGTACATGTCGACCGGCTCGGCGGCCAGGGCGGCGATCGAGTACTCGTCCAGGTCACCCGAGACGATGATCTTGGTTTCGGTGGCACCCAGGGAGTCGAGCAGTTCCCGGGACTGCTGCGCGATCACCGCCAGGTCGCCGGAGTCGATCCGGACCGCCCGCAACTCCGGTCCGGCCACCGCGATGGCGTTGCGGATGCCCTGCGAGATGTCGTACGTGTCGACCAGCAGCGTGGTGTCCCTGCCCAGCGTGGCGACCTGCGAGGCGAACGCCGCCCGCTCGTCGTCGTGCAGAAGGGTGAACGCGTGCGCCGCCGTGCCCGCCGTGGGGATGCCGTAGCGCTCGCCGGCGGCGAGGTTGGAGGTGAACCGGAAGCCGGCCAGGTACGCGGCTCGCGCCGCCGCCACGGCCGCCTCCTCGTGTGCCCGGCGCGACCCCATCTCGATCAGCGCACGACCTCGGGCGGCGGTGACCATCCGCGCTGCGGCGGCCGCCACCGCGCAGTCGTGGTTGAGGACGGACAGCGCGACCGTTTCCAGCACCACGCACTCGGCGAACCCGCCGGAGACCGTCAGGATCGGCGAACCGGGAAAGAACAGCTCACCCTCGGCGTACCCGTCGATGTCACCGGTGAAGCGGTAGTTGGTGAGCCAGGCCGCCGCCGCCTCGTCGACCACTCCGGTGCGGCGCAGGAAGTCGACCTCGGCCGGGTCGAACCGGAAGTCGCGCATCAGCTCGATCAGCCGGGCGGTGCCGGCGACGACGCCGTACCGCCGGCCAGTGGGCAGCCGACGGCTGAACACCTCGAAGACACAGCGGCGGTCGGCGGTGCCGTCCTTGAGTGCCGCGCTGACCATGGTCAGCTCGTAGTGGTCGGTCAGCAGCGCGGGGCGGAGGGTGCTCACCGCCCCAGCCTAAGGTTCAGCCCGAGTCGCCGCCGTCGTGGCCCGGGATCGATCGCAACGCGGCCCACAACTCGGTCCGGGCGGTCACGCCGAGCTTGGTGTAGATCCTTTGCAGGTGGTTCTCGACGGTGCGGGCGGAGAGGTACAGCCGCTCCGCGATGGCCTTGCTGGTCGCGCCGTGGGCGGCGAGGCGCGCCACCTGCCACTCGCGTTCGGTCAGCACCGGCGCTCCGGCCCGTAGCGCCGGTGTCCGGATCAGGTCGCACCGCCCGAGCAATCCGGCCAGCCGTTCGCGCGCCTCGCCGGCGGCCCCCGAGTGCTGCTGGCGCAGCCGGTGCAGGGCCTGGGCGGTGGCCTCGGCGGCGTACACGGTCAACTCCAGCGCTGCGTAGTCGTCGGCCACCGACAGCAGATCCGGGGCCGAGTCGGTCACCGCTGCCCGAGCGTGCCGCGCCAGCAGCGGCGGAAGCACGCCGTCCACCCGCTCGGACAGCTCGGCGAGGCGCTGCGCCACCGTACGCCGACCGCCGTCGGAGCAGGTGGGGCCGACCGGCGAGCCGGCCTGCTCCAACCGCACCAGGTCGTGCAGGACGTGCACCTCGTGCCCGGCGAAGCCGTCCGCGCGCAGACGGTCGGCCAGGTCGCTGAGCTGCTTGACCGCGCCCGGCAGGTCACCCGAGGCGGCCAGCACCGCCCCCCGGGCCTGTTCCAGCCACGGGTAGAGCACCGCCATGCCCGGCGCGTGGGTGCGGTCGGCCTCGGCCATCGCCTCGGTGGCCTGCGCCGCGTCGCCGCGCAGCGCCGCCGCCTGGGCCCGCTCGGCCTGGGCCAGGCCGGCGTAGACCCGGCTGGTGGCCAGCACCGCGCAGGCGCCCAACGAGGTACGCATCGCCGCGTCGCTCTGCCCGCGCAGCCGCGCGGCGTACGCCTGCAGGATCGCCAGGTATCCGGTGCCGAGCCGGAAGTCACCCGCGCCGGCGAGGTCGGCGAACTCGTCGGCCACGATCGCGTCGATCCCGACGAGGTCGCCGGTGAGCATGAGCCGGGTGCCACGGGCCAGCTCCAGGGCCAGTTGCAGGTACGGCATGTCGGTGCGCCAGCTGGCCGCGGCGGAGTGCACCTGGGCGATGGCCGCGCCGCTGCGCGTGAGCTGACCCTCGGCGGCCTGGACGTACGCGATGGTGCTGCGGGCCAGCTCGCGGGCGGCGATGCTGGCCGCGGGCCGATCGAGCACGGCCTGGCTGAGCCGCACGGCGGTGGCCGTGTCGAGCCGGTGCAGTCGCATGATCGCCTCGAAGGCGTGCGCCCGGGCCCGGTCGGCGGAGTCGCCGAGCTGCTCGACCCGGCTCGCGATCTCCTCCACCGTGGACTCTCGACTGAGCCCCCAGTAGCTGACCATGCCGCGGACGGTCAGCCACCGGCACAGGCGGTGCTCGTCGTCCGGCTCCAGGGTCACCGCGTCGAGGACGGTGAGTGCCTCCTCCGGGCGGTCGGCGAACATCAGGATGGTGGCCAGCAGCTCCGCCGCGTCCGGGCCGCCGTCGGCGTGCAGCGCGGCTCGGGCCAGCCGGGTCGCCAACGGTACGTCGTAACGGGTGAACGCCTGCATCGCGGCGTCCACGAGCAGGGCGGCGTCCTGTGCGGTGCCCGAGTCGAGTCGCCAGACCGCCACCCGCAGCAGGTCGTCGCGACGCCGTTTGCCGACCTGCTCCAGCAGCTCGGCGAGGTGCGCCTGCAGACGTCGGGTGCGGCTGACCGGGCAGCGGCGGCGCATCACCTCGCCGTAGAGCGGGTGCGCCAGGCGTACGTTGGTCCGTCGGTCGTGCTGGACCACGCTGATCAGTCCGCGCTCCTCGGCGAACTCCACATCGGACTGCTCGGCGGCCTGGTTGAGCAGGTGCAGCCCGAGTGGCTCGCCGAAGGCGACCAGCTCGACGACCGTACGGACGCCGTCGGTGAGCTTCCCGACACGGGTGTCGATCAGGTCGGTGAGGCTGGGCGCCAGCTCCAGCCGCCCGGTCCACCTCCAGAGGCCGTAGGTGCGTTTCAGCTCCTCGCTGCCGTTGGCGGCGTGCACCAGCTCGCGCAGCAGCAGCGGGTTGCCGGCCGACAGGCGGCCGAGCCGGTCGGCGGAGTTGGCGTCCACGGGGCCGCCCAGGATCGCGGCCAGCAGGCCGGCGGTCTCCGACGGTGGCATCGGGGTCAGCTCGACGTGCTCGACCAGATCGTCGGTCCAGAGTGCGCGGATCGGCAGCGGGATCTGCTCGCCGTCGCGCAGGGTGCCGACGACGGTGGCGTTGTCGGCGCGGGCGACCAGGTGCACCAGCGCGGCGGAGGGCGGGTCGAGCAGGTGTGCGTCGTCGATGGCGAGCACGATCCGGCGGCCGGCGGCCTGCTGTTGCAGAACGCCCAAGGCCCAGCGCAGAATCCCGGCGGGGGAGAGGCCCTGTGGCTGCTCCGCGGGGAGGACCTGCACCAGCCCACCGAACGGCAGCGCCGCGGTGGTGGCGCTGGCCGCGATGGACCAGATGGCGTACCGATCGGTGGGCAGGGTGTTGACGCCCTCGCGTAACAACCGGCTCTTGCCGATGCCGGCGCTGCCGCTGAAGAAGAGCCCCCGGCCGGCCTCGCCGGTAACCGCCGCCAGCAGGCGGTTGAGTTCATCGGTGCGGCCGACGAACTTCCATCGACTCATCCGCGCAGCATATCCATCGAATTCCGTCCGCGCCCGTATCGTCACGCACCGAAGTTGAGTAGTCGCACAATTACCGGTGAGTATCTGCGGTATTCGTCCTGGTCGGCCGGCCCAAAGTACTCTTCGGGCATCCGGCTGATGTCACCGGAATTTCCATGCGACCGGCGCGCCGGTCGCCAGCCCCGGGAGGCCACCCGATGCAGCAGGGCCCTCTCCCCTCGCTCGACTCGTCCGGCGACATGGCCAGCTCAGCCGATCTGCCCAGCTGTGGCCCGCTGCCCACCGAGCTCGAAGTGCCCGGTCCCCGGGCGGACGAGCCGCTCGGCGTGGTCGCCGTCGGTCCCGCCGGCGCCGACCGGCGTGCCGTGCTCGCCACCCTCGTCGGCCTCGACCCGGTGATGCTCACCGTGCCGGCGGGCAGTTGGCTGGTGGTCCGGCACGCCAAGGTGCCGACGCGGGCGGCGTTCGTCCCCGGCTACCGCCAGCCGCACTCGTACGGCGCCGACCGGGACGCGGCCGGTCCGGCGTTGGCCCGCCCGCCACGGCGGGTCGAGCTGAGCGTGCCCGAGCCGCTGCTGCGTCACTTCACCCTGATCGACACGCCGGACACCGGCGCGCTCGGGGTGGCCGGCGTCCGGGTGCTACGCGACGCCGTCGGCCGGGCCGGCGCGCTGCTCTTCGTCATCGCGGCCGACCAGGCGTTCACCGCCCAGGAGCTGAACCTGCTCGCCGAGGTGGCCGCAGCCCCGGTGGAGGTCGTCTTCGCGGTGACGGCCGGCACGGCCGGTTGGGCTCCTCTGACCGACGGCGCGGCGACGGACGACACGGGGGCGTCCGTTGCGTCGGCGGCTGGTCGGGCCGGCGAGGTGGACCCGGTCGCGGTGACCGTCGAGGCGCACCGGGCGGCGCTGCTCGCGGCCGTCCCGTCCCTCGCCGGTGCGCGCTGGTTCCCTGTCGACGGTCCCGAGGCGGCCGCCGACCTGCGTCGGGCGCTGGTGGGCTGGTCGGCGACGGAGGGGTTGCAGCGGGCCAGCGCCGAGCCCCCGGTGTTCCCTGGCCAGCACGATCGCGTGACGGTGGCCGCCGACCCGGGAGACTGGTCCGAACGGCTCGACCGGCGGACCCGTTCGTGCTCCCAGCGGATTCGCCAGCACCTCGCCCTGGAACTGGCGAACATCCATCTGCGGGCCGTCCAGGAGATCGTCTTCGGGGTCGGCCGCGCCGGACTGCCGGATCTGCTCGACCGGGAGATGGCGGCACTGTCGCTGCTGGCCACCGCGCAGTGCGACCAGGCGGTGCGGGGCATCGTGTCCGACGCCACCGCCCAGGTCCTCGGCGGGGCACCAGCGGAGGGGGTTCGCCGTCGGATCGTCACCGCCGTGCAGTACGGCCTGGCCGACCATCGCGCGGGGCGGGACCTGGACCGGGTCCTGCTGGTCACCAGCACGGCGGGTGTCGCCGGGCTGACCGGCACCGAGGCGATCGACGCGCTCGCCGGCTATCCGACGGCGACCCGCGACGAGGTGCTTCCGCCGGTCGCGGTCGCGCTCTCCGGCGGGTGCTGGCAGCAGTGGCGCACCCCGGGAAACGACAACCACAGCGCGGCGCGGGCCTGGTCCCAGCGGGCGCTGCGCGAAGTCGAGTTGGAGCTCTCCCGCGAGATCTCCCGGCGCTTCGAGGTGATCCGCCTCTCGCTGCACGGGGTGCTGTCCGATGCGCTCGACCACGGCATTCTGCTCGCCTGACGCGTGACAGTCGTGTGGCTCGACCCCGCTCCGCGCTTCGCATCCGACGAGGTGCGAGGCAGCTTCGCGGCGGGCACGACGGGCGATCCGTATTCGTCCGGCGTTCCGGTTCTTCGGTTCCGGGAAACCGGTGGCACGATGGGGGGCATGGCGGCTCCACAGGTTGCACCGGTCGAGACGCCGGCCACTGACGAGGTGCCGGCGCCCGACCGGCAATGGGTGACGATCGTGTGGGACGACCCGGTCAACCTGATGACGTACGTGACCTGGGTCTTCCAGAAGCTGTTCGGCTACAGCCGGGAGAGGGCGGAACAGCTCATGCTGGACGTGCACCACAAGGGCCGCGCCGTCGTGTCCACGGGTGCCCGCGAGCGCATGGAGCACGACGCGTCGCAGTTGCACGCGTACGGCCTGTGGGCAACCGTGGATCGCTCGTGAGTATGTTCCGGCGGCAGGCGGGCCGCTACGTCGCCACCTTCGCCGTCGACGAGGTGCGGGTACTGCGCAAGGTCGCCAACGAGGTGGTCGGTCTGCTCACCGACGGGTTCGACCACACCGACCCGGTCGTCGACCGGCTGTTCCCGGCGGCGTATCCCGAGGACACGGCCAGCACAGCGGAGTTCCGCCGCTACACCGAGGGCGACCTGAAGACCGCGAAGATCGACCAGGCCGGGGCCATCCTGGCCGCGCTGCCCGACGAGGCCGGCGGTGAGGTGCGGCTGGACGCCGAGGCGGCCGAGGCGTGGCTGCGGGCGCTCAACGACGCGCGACTGGCGATGGGCGTCCGGTTGGAGATCAAGGACGGCACGGATCTGGGCGAGGAGCTGGACGACGCGGTGACCGAGGACCCGGGGTCCAGCCGGGTGTTCCAGCTGTCGGTCTACGCGTATCTCGGGTATCTCCAGGAGTCCCTGCTCAACGCCTTGATCGACGAGGCGTGACCCGGACCACTTCAGGGCCCGCGTCGTAGGCGTTAGGCTGGTGCACGTGCTGAGCATCGACCGGTCGATCATCGACGCGATCGTCGCCCACGCGCGCCGGGACCACCCCGACGAGGCGTGCGGCGTCGTCGCCGGTGCCGTCGGCAGCGACACCCCGACCCGGCACATTCCGATGGACAATGCCGCGCGCTCCATGACCTTCTACGAGTTCGACTCGGTGGAGCACCTGCGGGTGTGGCGGGAGATGGACGACCGGGACGAGGAGCCCGTCGTCATCTACCACTCGCACACCGCGACCGAGGCGTACCCGTCCCGGACGGATGTCTCCTTCGCCGGTGAGCCGGGAGCGCACTACCTGCTCGTCTCGACCCGGGAGCCCGACTCGGAGGAGATCCGGTCGTTCCGGATCGTCGACGGCGTGGTGACCGAGGAGCCGGTCCAGATCGTGGAGGCCGGGGTCGACCCGCACGCCGTGCAGTCCTACATGTTCGGGCAGAGCCCGGCGACGGTCGACTACGAGTGTTCCGGCCGCTGACCCGTCAGCGTCCGCACCCGTTTCTTCCCGTCACCGTTGGCACACCCGATCAAGGAGCACGACATCATGGCCATCGAAGTTCGCATCCCCACCATCCTGCGTAGCTACACCGGCGGCGCCAAGGTCGTCGAGGGCGCCGGCGACACGCTGGGCGACCTGCTCACCGACCTGGACTCCCGGCACGCCGGGCTGCGTGGCCGGCTGGTCACCGACGCCGGCGTGCTGCACCGCTTCGTGAACGTCTACGTCAACGACGAGGACGTCCGCTTCCTCGGCGCGCTCGACGCGAAGCTCTCCGACGGTGACAGCGTCACCATCCTGCCGGCCGTGGCCGGCGGCGCGTTCGGCTTCGCGGCGGCAGCCGCGATCAGCTCGCACAGCGCGGCGGCAGCCGCGATCAGCTCGCACAGCATCAGCCGGGACAGCGCGGCCGCGGCTCGCGACGCCGTCGCCGCCCGCTGAGGGAGGCCGCCATGGCGCGGTACGACAGCCTGCTCGACGCTTGCGGGGGTACGCCGCTCGTCGGTCTGCCCCGGCTCTCGCCGACGGTGCCCGACGGCGCTCCGCCGGTGCGGCTCTGGGCCAAGCTGGAGGACCGGAACCCGACCGGCAGCATCAAGGATCGCGCGGCGCTGTTCATGGTGCGCGCGGCGGAGGAGGCCGGCCGACTCCGGGCGGGTGACACCATCCTGGAGCCGACCAGCGGCAACACCGGTATCTCGTTGGCCATGGTGGCCAAGCTGCGCGGGTACCGGCTGGTCTGCGTGATGCCTGAGAACGTCTCCATCGAGCGGGTCCAGCTGCTTCGTATGTACGGGGCGGAAATCATCTTCTCGGAGGCGGCCGGCGGCTCCAACCAGGCCGTCGCGACGGCCAAGCAGATCGCCGCCGACCACCCGGACTGGGTGATGCTCTACCAGTACGGCAACGAGGCCAACGCGCGGGCGCACTACGAGACGACCGGCCCGGAGTTGCTGCACGACCTGCCCACCATCACGCACTTCGTGGCCGGGCTGGGCACCACCGGGACGTTGATGGGCACCGGACGCTACCTGCGCGAGAAGATCGAGGGCATCCAGGTCGTGGCGGCCGAGCCGCGCTACGGCGAGCTGGTCTACGGGCTGCGCAACATCGACGAGGGGTACGTGCCGGAGCTGTACGACGCCTCCGTCCTGTCTCGGCGTTTCTCGGTCGGCACCCGGGACGCGGTGCTGCGTACCCGTCAGCTCGTCGAGGTGGAGGGCATCTTCGCCGGGTTCTCCACGGGCGCGATCCTGCACGCCGCGCTCGCGGTGGCCCACGAGGCGGTCCGCGACGGCCGGCGGGCCGACGTGGCGTTCGTGGTCTGCGACGGTGGCTGGAAATACCTGTCCACGGGCGCGTACGGCGGCACCCTCGCGGATGCCGAGGACGCGCTGGAGGGGCAGCTCTGGGCCTGATCGCGGGGTCTGTGGTGGACGGGCCGTCGGCGTACTCGTCGATGGCCCGTTCCCGCGCCCGGCTCGCTGTGAGCAGGTGTCACGTTCGTGACAACTTCCAACGGATGATTCTTGTCCTCGGGTAGCTCAGCGTAGGCTGCGCAGCGTGGCGTACGCGTCGGTAGAGATCATGGCCGGTACGACCGCCGGCAGGAATACTACTGACAGTGACAGTGAGAAAACCCGATGCGACTGACCGTCCTTGGGTGCGCCGGCAGTTTCCCCGGCCCCGAGTCACCGTGCTCCGCCTACCTCGTCGAGGCTGACGGCTTCCGTCTCCTGGTCGACTTCGGTTCGGGGTCGTTGTCCAGCCTCCAGCGTTACGTGGGGCTGCACGCCCCGGACGCGATCCTGCTGACCCACCTGCACTGTGACCACATCCTCGACGCCGTGACGTACGTGGTGGTCCGCCGGTACGCCCCCGAGGGCCCCTACCCGGCGCTGCCGGTGTACGCCCCGGCCGGCGCCCCGGACCGGCTCAGCGCCGCCTACGGCGACGACGGCACGGTGGACGACGTCTACCAGTTCTACGCGCTCCAGCCGGGCACGTTCCCGATCGGGCCGTTCACGGTGACCGTCGACCGGGTCAACCACCCCGTCGAGACGTACGGCGTGCGGTTGGAGCACGACGGCCGCTCGTTGTGCTACTCGTCGGACACCGCTCCCTGCGACGCGTTGCTGCGGCTGGCCCAGAGCGCCGACGTGTTCCTGTGCGAGGCCAGCTACCTCGACGGCGCGGACAATCCTCCGGATCTGCACCTGACCGGGCGGGAGGCGGGTGAGATGGCGACGAAGGCGGCGGTGGGTCGGCTGCTGCTCACCCACCTGGTCGCGGCCTGGGGCAGCGAGGCGCACACGCTGGAGTCGGCTGCCACCTCGTACACCGGACCGCTCGAGGTGGTCCGGGCGGGCGCCAGCTACGACATCTGACCGCGTCGCGGCCACCTGTGTCGTCGATGGCCCGGTGTTGTGCCGTACTGTTCGCCGGCCGGTCAGCGGGCGGTCGCCTGACGCACCCGTGACACCCGCACGGTGTGGACATGCGGATCGCCATCGTGACCGAGTCGTTCCCGCCGGACGTCAACGGCGTCGCGCACTCCGTGGTGCGCACGGCGGAGCACCTGTTGGCCCGTGGCCACGAACCGGTCGTCGTCGCACCCGCGCCCTCGGGGGCCGATCGGCACGGCGCCGACCGGTTGCCGTACCCGGTGGTGCGTATCCCCAGTGTGCCGTTGCCCCGTTATCAGGGTTTCCGGCTGGGCGTCCCGACGACCACCCGTCTGGCGGGGGCGCTGCTGTCGGCGGCCCCGGACGTGGTGCACCTGGCCAGCCCGTTCGTGCTCGGTGCGCGGGCGGCCACTCTCGCCGACCGGTACGGGTTGCCGATGGTGGCGGTCTACCAGACCGACGTCGCGGCGTACGCCAGGGCGTACCGGGTGAGTTGGGGTGAGGCGGCCGCGTGGCGGCGACTCCGGGAGATCCACAATCTGGCCGGGCGGACGCTCGCGCCGTCGACCCGGGCAGCCGCGGACCTGATCGCGAACGGGGTGCAGCGGATCTGGTTGTGGGGCCGGGGTGTGGACGCCGTCCGGTTCGACCCGGCAAAGCGGTGCGTCGAGCTGCGCCGTCGGTTGGCCCCGGGCGGCGAGCTGCTGATCGGCTACGTCGGCCGGCTGGCCCCGGAGAAGCGGGTGGAGCTGTTGGCGGCGACGTCCCGGCTGCCGGGCGTACGGGTGGTGGTGGTCGGCGACGGCCCGGCCCGTCGTCAGCTCGAGCGGGCGTTGCCGGGGGTGACCTTCCTGGGTGTGCGGCACGGCGAGGACCTGGCGCGGCTCTACGCCAGCCTGGACGTGTTCGTGCACACCGGGCCGCACGAGACGTTCGGCCAGACCCTGCAGGAGGCATTGGCCTCCGGGGTGCCGGTGGTCGCGCCGGCCAGCGGCGGGCCGGTCGACCTGGTCGACTCGGGAACGACCGGGCTGCTGGTCCCGCCGGGCGACGGGGAGGCTCTGGCCGCCGCCGTGGCCGAGCTGACCGGGGACGCCGACCGGCGTCGGACGTACGGGGTGGCGGCCCGCGCCGCGGTGCGACGGCGTAGCTGGGCGGCCGTCGGCGACGAGCTGGTCGGGCACTATCACGCGGTACGCGCCAGCGCCGCCACCGTCGGCCTGCCGGCTGCCTCGTGACGGGAACGGCCGGTGGGCTGCGGATCGTCCGGCTCGCCAACTTCGTGACCGAGCGCTCCGGGGGCCTGCGTACCGCGCTGCGGCACCTCGGCGAGGGTTACCGCGCGGCGGGGCACGATCCGGTGCTGGTGGTGCCCGGTCGACGGGACGCCCACGAGTGGCACCCGTGGGGTCGGGTCGTCACCCTGCCGGGCCCGGAGCTGCCGGGCACGGGTGGTTACCGGGTGCTTGCCGGACGGCGGCGGTTGGCCCGGGTGCTCGCCGAGCTGGCACCGGACCGGTTGGAGGTGTCCGACCGGTCGTCGCTGCGGTGGACGGGAGGTTGGGCGAGGGCGCACGGGGTGCCGTCCGTGATGGTCTCGCACGAGTCGCTGACCGGGCTGCTCGGTCAGTGGGGTGTGCCGGACGTGCTGCGCCGCCCGACCGCCGACCGGCTCAACCGGGCCACCAGCCGGGCGTACGACCGGATCGTGTGCACGACCCGGTGGGCGGCCGAGGAGTTCGCGCGCATCGGGGCCGACAACGTGCACCTGGTGCCGCTCGGCGTGGACCTGGACATCTTCGCACCGGACCGGGCCGACCCGCGGCTGCGGGAACGCTACGCCGACCCGACCGAGCTGCTGCTCGTACACTGCGCCCGGTTGTCTCCGGAGAAGCGGCCGGAGCTGGCGGTCGAAGCCCTCGCCGAGCTGCGCCGGGCCGGCGTGCCGGCGGTTCTGGTGCTGGCCGGGGACGGCCCGCTGCGCGCATCCCTGGCCCGTCGGGCGGCCGGCCTGCCGGTCACGTTCACCGGCTTCCTGCCCGACCGTGCCGGGATGGCCGCGCTGCTCGCCAGCGCGGACGTGGTGCTGGCACCCGGCCCGGTGGAGACCTTCGGCCTGGCCGGGCTGGAGGCGCTGGCCTGTGGCACGCCGGTGGTGGTCAACGCTGCCAGCGCGTTGCCCGAGGTGGTCGGCTCGGCCGGACTGGCCGCGTACGGCTCCGGAGCGTCGCTGGCCGAGGCCGTGCTGCGCCTCGCGGCCCGCCCGGAGGCCCAGCGGCGGCGGGCTGCCCGGGCGCGGGCCGAGGAGTTCGGCTGGCCGGCGGCGGTCGCCGGGTTCCTCGAGGCACACGGCGCGGACGTGCCGCGGGACACCCAGGTCGAGGGGGATCGCCGCACCGCATAGGGTGCAGGCATGGCGCGACCTGACGGGCGAGGGCCCTCTCAACTTCGACCGGTGACCCTGACCCGTGGCTGGAGCACCCACCCGGAGGGCTCGGTGCTCGTCGAGTTCGGCGGCACCCGGGTGCTCTGCACGGCGAGCGTCACCGAGGGCGTGCCCCGCTGGCGCAAAGGCTCCGGGCTCGGCTGGGTAACCGCCGAGTACGCGATGCTGCCCCGGGCCACCAACACCCGCTCCGACCGGGAGAGCGTCAAGGGCCGCGTCGGTGGGCGTACCCACGAGATCTCCCGGCTGATCGGTCGCAGCCTGCGGGCCAGCATCGACCTCAAGGCCCTCGGCGAGAACTCGATCGTGCTCGACTGCGACGTGCTCCAGGCCGACGGCGGTACGCGGACCGCCGCGATCACCGGCGCGTACGTCGCGCTGCACGACGCGGTGGGCTGGCTGGCCGCCCGTAAGGCCCTCGCCGGCAAGCCGGAGAAGGTCATGCACCGCTCGGTGGCCGCCGTCAGCGTCGGCATCATCGCCGGGGAGGCCCGACTCGATCTCTGCTACGAGGAGGACGTGGCCGCCGAGGTGGACATGAACGTGGTGTGCACCGGCGCGGGCGACTTCGTCGAGGTGCAGGGCACCGGCGAGGCCGGCGTGTTCGCCCGGGACCAGCTCGACAGCCTGCTCGACCTGGCCGTGGCCGGGTGTGCCGAGTTGGCCGAAGCCCAGCGAAAGGTACTTGCATGAACAAGGTCCTGCTGGCCACGCGGAACCGTAAGAAGCTGGTGGAGCTTCAGCGGATTCTGGACGGCGCGCTCGGCGCGCACCGGATCGCCCTGCTCGGCCTCGACGACGTCGAGGAGTACCCGGAACTACCGGAGACGGGCCTCACCTTCGGCGAGAACGCGCTGATCAAGGCGCGGGAGGGCTGCCGGCGTACCGGGTTGCCGACGATCGCCGACGACTCGGGCATCGCCGTGGACGCGTTGAACGGGATGCCGGGGGTGTTCAGCGCCCGGTGGGCCGGCAAGCACGGCGACGACCAGGCCAACCTCCAGCTCGTGCTGGACCAGATCGCCGACGTGCCGGACGAGCACCGGGCGGCGTCCTTCGTCTGCACGGTGGCGCTGGTGCTGCCCGGCGGCAAGGAGCACCTGGTCGACGGCCGGCAGCCCGGCCGCGTGCTGCGCGCCCCGCGCGGCGACGGCGGGTTCGGCTACGACCCCATCTTCCTCGGTGACGGTCAGGAGCGCACCAACGCCGAGTTGACCCCGACCGAGAAGGACGCGGTCAGCCACCGGGGCAAGGCGCTGCGCGAGCTGGCCAAGCTGGTCGCCAAGGTGCTGCCGCCCGCCGCCTGACCCGCGGCGGACGACAGCGACCGCGCAGGTCAGCCCAGCGGGCCGACCTCCCGTTCGATGGCGGCGCGCAGCTCGGGCCCGGCGACGACGGCGCGAGCCGCCTCCATCACCGGTGCGAGGAACACGTCCGGGCCGGGTGCGCCGGCCGCCTGACCGAGGGCGGCGACGGCGGCCCGGCCGGCCGGCGACGGCACCAGCGGTTCGCGCAGTTGCAGACCGCGTACGCCGGCCAGCAGCTCGACGGCGAGCAGGCTGGTCAGGTTGTCCAGCACGGTGCGCAGCTTCTTGGCCCCCGCCCAGCCCATCGAGACGTGGTCCTCCTGCATGCCGCTGGTGGGCAGCGAGTCCACCGACGCGGGCGCGGCCAGCCGCCGGTTCTCCGCGACGATCCCGGCCGCCGTGTACTGGGCGATCATCAGCCCGGAGTTGACCCCGGCGTCGGGGGAGAGGAACGCCGGCAGCTCCCGTGAGCGGGTGACGTCCAGCAGCCGGTCCACGCGCCGCTCGGCGATCGCACCCACCTCGGCGGCGGCGATGGCGAGGAAGTCGGCGGCGAAGCCCAGCGGTGCGCCGTGGAAGTTCCCGGTCGACTCGACCCGCCCGTCGGGAAGCACAACCGGGTTGTCCACGACGGACACCAGCTCCCGGGCCGCGACCGTGCGGACGAAGTCCAGGGTGTCCCGGGCCGCGCCGGCCACCTGCGGCGCGCAGCGCATCGAGTACGCGTCCTGCACGGCGTGCGCCAGGTCGTCGCGGTGTGAGTCCATCACGCGGGAGTCCTGCAACAGCCGGTGGATGTTCGCCGCGGACGTCGCCTGGCCGGGGTGCGGGCGGATGGTGTGCAACTCGGGCAGGAACGGCCGCTCCGAGCCGAGCATCGCCTCGATGGCGAGCGCGGCGGTCACGTCCGCCATCGCGAAGAGGTGCCCCGCGTCGTGGATCGCCAGCAGCAGCATGCCGAGCATGCCGTCGGTGCCGTTGATCAGCGCCAGCCCTTCCTTGGCGGCCAGCTCGATCGGCTTGAGCCCGTTGGCGGCCAGCACGTCGGCCGCGTCCTGCCGCTCGCCGGTCGGGCCCAGCACCCAGCCCTCGCCGAGCAGCACCAGCGCGCAGTGCGCGAGCGGCGCCAGGTCACCGGACGCGCCCAGCGAACCGTGCTCCGGCACCCACGGGGTGATGTCGTGGTTGAGCAGGTCGACGAGCGCCTCGGCGACCAGCGGCCGGACCCCGGAACGGCCCAGGGCGAGCGAGCGTACGCGCAGCAGCATCATGGCCCGGACCACCTCACGCGGCATCGGGGCGCCCACCCCGGCGGCGTGCGAGCGGATCAGCGCGTGTTGCAGCTCGGCCCGCCGCTCCGGGGCGACGAAGGTGTTCGCCAGGGCCCCGAATCCGGTCGACACGCCGTACACCGGTCGTCCGTCGGCTTCGATGCCGTCCACGATCGCGCGGCTGGTCGCCATCGCGTCCCGGGCGGCCGGGTCGAGGACGACCGTGGCGGTGCCACGGGCCACCGCGAGCACGTCCTCGGCGGTGATCCCGGTGGGCTGGATGGTCACGTGCGTCATTGCGGTACTCCGTTGCGTATTACCTGGCGGATCAGGGGGACACCGGGCCGGTAGGCCAGGTGCAGGTACGAGGGGGCATCCAGGACGACCAGGTCGGCCCGCGCGCCGGGAGTGAGCACGCCGACGTCGTCGCGGCGCAGCGCCCGCGCGCCACCGGCGGTGGCGGCCCAGACCGCCTCCGCCGGGGTCATCCGCATCTCGCGGACCGCGAGGGCGATGCAGAAGGGCATCGACGAGGTGTACGACGATCCGGGGTTGCAGTCCGTCGCCAGCGCCACTGTCACACCGGCGTCGAGCAGCCGGCGTGCGTCGGGGTACGGCGAGCGGGTGGAGAACTCGGCGCCCGGCAGCAGGGTGGCGACGGTGCGGGTCCCGAACCCGTCGCTGTGGGCCGTGCCGGCCAGCGCGTCGACGTCGGCGTCGCTGAGGTAGGTGCAGTGGTCCACGCTGGCCGCGCCCAGTTCGACCCCGAGCCGCACGCCGGGCCCGGGGCCGAGCTGGTTGGCGTGCAGCCGTACGCCCAGGCCGACGGCCTGCCCGCAGGCGAGGATGGCGCGGGCGTGGTCGACGTCGAAGGCGCCCCGCTCGCAGAACACGTCGATCCACTTGGCGTGCGGCGCGGCGGCGGCCAGCATCGGCCCGCAGACCAGCCCGACGTAGTCGTCCGGCCGGTCGGCGTACTCGGCGGGGACGACGTGCGCGCCCAGGAAGGTGGTCTCACTGCTGGACTCGGCGGCGATCCGCAGCGAGCGGGCCTCGTCGGCGACGCTCAGCCCGTACCCACTCTTGATCTCCATGGTCGTGGTGCCCTGGCGCAGCGCCTCCCCGCGCAGCCGGCGCACGTTGGCCCGCAGCTCGCCGTCGGTGGCGGCCCGGGTCGCGCCGACGGTGGTCCGGATGCCGCCGCCGGTGTACGGCTCGCCGGCCATCCGGGCGGCGAACTCGGCGGCCCGGTCCCCGGCGAAGACCAGGTGGGCGTGGCTGTCCACGAAGCCGGGCAGCACGGCGGCCCCGCCGACGTCGATCCGTCGGTCGGCGGCCGGCGCGTACGCGGACGGCCCGACCCAGGCCACCTGGCCCTCCTCGACGAGGACGGCGGCCGTGCGGCGGATGCCCAGCGGGTCCGCGCCGATGCCGTTGGTGACCAGCTCCCCGATGTTGTCGACCAGCAGGGTGCTCATGAGGGAATCACCGCCTCGATCGACGCCGACAGCTCGGTCGGTACGTCCACGCTCAGGTGCCGGCCCTCGGCCACCACCACCCGGCCGTCCACCACGACCTGGTCGACGTCGGCCGCGCCGGCCGCGAAGAACGCCCCCACCGGTGGCACTCCGGCGGTACGGGCGCTGTCGAGCCGAACCGTCACCAGGTCGGCGCGGGCGCCGACGGCGATGCGTCCGGCGTCGGCCCAGCCCAGCGCGGCGTGCCCGGTGGCGGTGGCGGCGTTGAGCAGGTCGACAGGGGTGAAGTGGCCGCGGCGACGGGTGCGCAGCCGTTCGTCCAGCTCCACGGCGCGGGCCTCCTCGAACAGGTCGATCAGGGCGTGGCTGTCGCTGCCCAGGCTCAGCCGGATTCCCGCGTCGGCCATCCGACGGGCCGGGCCGATACCGTCGGCGAGGTCCCGCTCGGTGGTGGGGCAGAGGCACACGCCGGTCCGGCTGTCGGCGAGCAGGGTCAGGTCCGCGCCGGTGGGGTGGGTGGCGTGCACGGCTGTGGTGTCCGGCCCGAGTACGCCGTGCTCGGCGAGCAGCGCGGTGGGCGTACGCCCGTGCACGGCCCGGCACTCGTCGTTCTCGGCGGGCTGTTCGGAGAGGTGCACGTGCAGCGGGGCCTGCCGGTCGCGGGCCCAGTCGGCGACCGTCCGGAGCTGGTCGGCGGGGACCGCCCGTACCGAGTGCACGGCCGCGCCGACCCGCACGTGGGAGTCCGTCGGCGCGAACGCCCCTGCTCGCTGTGCCCAGCGGGCCGCGTCGCCGTCACCGAAGCGCCGCTGCGGGCCGGCGAGCGGCCGACCGTCCACCGTGGAGGTCAGATAGCAGGTGTCCAGCAGGGTGAGCCGGACACCGGCGTGCGCGGCGGCCTCGACCAGCGCCGCGCCCATCGCGTTCGGGTCGTCGTACGCGCCGCCGTCGGGCCGGTGGTGCAGGTAGTGGAACTCGCCCACGCAGGTGATCCCCGCGAGCGCCATCTCGGCGTAGACCGCCCGGGCCAGCGCCAGGTAGGTGTCCGGGTCCAGCCGGTCCGCGACGGCGTACATCCGGTCCCGCCAGGAGAAGAAGTCACCCCGCCCACCGTGGGTACGCCCGCGCAGGGCCCGGTGGAAGGCGTGCGAGTGCACGTTGGCCAGGCCCGGCACCGTCAGGCCGGGCAGCGGCACGGCGTCGGTGTACACGTCGACTCCGGCCCTCGGCCCCCCGGCGGGGGCCAACGCGGTCACACCGGTGATCCGGCCGCCATCGGTCTCGATGAGCACCTCGGGAGTGGGCTCGGCGAGGTTGGGCAGCCAGGCGTACTCGGCCAGCCAGCGGGTCAGCGGCATGTCAGCTCCTCGAGCACCCGGGCCAGCGCGCGCACCCCGGCGGCGCAGTCGTCGTCGCTCGCGGCCTCGGCGGGGGAGTGCGACACGCCGGTCGGGTTCCGCACGAACACCATCGCCGTGGGCAGGTGCGCCGCGAGCACCCCGGCGTCGTGCCCCGCCCCGGTGGGCAGCACCGGCGCGTCCAGCAGCGTCGCCAGCCGCTGGGCCAGGTCGCCGTCGAAGGCGACCAGCGGGGTCACCGACTCCTCGGTGACCGTCACCTCCGTACCGTCGCGGCGGGCCCGCTCGGCGAGCTTGGCCCGGACCGCGTCGACCAGCCCGGTCAGCGTCTCCGGGTCGGCGGCGCGGGCGTCCAGCCAGCCGGTCACCTTCGACGGAATGGCGTTGGTGGCGTTGGGCTCCACGGCGACCCGCCCCACGGTGGCGTGCGCGCCGCGCAGCCGGGCCTCCTTGTTGGCGGCCAGCACCGTGAACGCGTAGGTCAGCATCGGGTCGCGGCGGTCCTCCATCCGCGTCGTACCTGCGTGGTTGCCCTCACCGACCACGTCGAAGCGCCAGCGGCCGTGCGGCCAGATCGCGCTGGCCACCCCGACCGGCGCGTCCGCGTCGACGAGCGCGCGGCCCTGCTCGACGTGCAGCTCCACGAAGGCCCCGAAGCGGCCCAGCAGCTCCGGGCGGGCGCCCGCCGGCCGCCCGCCGAGCGCGTCGGCGAAGCTCACCCCGGCCGCGTCGCGCAGGCCGGCAGCGCGGTCGGCCGTCAGCGCGCCGGTGAGCAGCCGCGACCCCAGGCAGGGTACGCCGAAGCGCGCGCCCTCCTCCTCCACGAATGCGGCCACCACCAGCGGCCGGACCGGGGTGGCGCCGGCGGCGCGCAGCTCGTCCACGGCGAGGAACGCGCTGACGATGCCGAGCGGACCGTCGTACGCCCCGCCGTGCGGCACCGAGTCGAAGTGACTGCCGGTCAGCACCGCGTCGGCGCCCTCCGGGTCACCCCAGTGGGCGAACAGGTTGCCGTTGCCGTCCTCGCTGACCGGCAGGCCGCGACGGTCGGCCTGCCCGTGGAACCAGGCCCGCAACTGGTGTTCCGGCTCGGTCAACGCGTACCGCAGGTAGCCGCCGCTGTCAGCGTCCCGCCCGACCGGCGCGATCTCGTCCCACAACGCCCGGAACCGGCCGGGCAGGTCGTCGCTCACGCGTTATCACCCTCGGTCATGGGAACCCGGACGCCGGTGCGCTCGGCAACCTCGCGGGCGCTGTCGTAGCCGGCGTCGACGTGCCGGATGACGCCCATCGCCGGGTCGTTGGTGAGCACCCGCTCGATCTTCTGTCCCGCCAGGGCGGTGCCGTCGGCCACGCAGACCTGCCCGGCGTGGATCGACCGGCCGATGCCGACGCCGCCGCCGTGGTGGATGGACACCCAGGACGCGCCGCTGGCGGTGTTGACCAGCGCGTTCAGCAGCGGCCAGTCCGCGATGGCGTCGGAGCCGTCGGCCATTCCCTCGGTCTCCCGGTACGGGCTCGCGACGCTGCCGGTGTCCAGGTGGTCCCGCCCGATCACCACCGGAGCGGCGAGCTCACCGGAGGCGACCATGTCGTTGAACCGCACGCCCGCCCGGTCCCGCTCGCCCTGGCCGAGCCAGCAGATCCGGGCCGGCAGGCCCTGGAACGCGACCCGCTCGCCGGCCAGCTTGATCCAGCGGGCCAGGGACTCGTTCTCCGGGAACAGGTCCAGGATGGCCCGATCGGTGGCGGTGATGTCGGCCGGGTCGCCGGAGAGCGCCGCCCACCGGAACGGGCCCCGGCCCTCGCAGAACAGCGGCCGGATGTACGCGGGCACGAAGCCCGGGAAGTCGAACGCCCGCTGGTAGCCGCCCAGCTGCGCCTCGCCCCGGATCGAGTTGCCGTAGTCGAAGACCTCGGCCCCGGCGTCGAGGAACCCGACCATCGCCTCGACGTGCCGTGCCATCGACGCGCGGGCCCGGTCGGTGAACTCGGCCGGCTTCGCGGCGGCGTAGTCCCGGGCGTCGGCCAGGTCCATCCCCACCGGCAGGTACGCCAGGGGATCGTGCGCGCTGGTCTGGTCGGTCACGATGTCGATCTCGACGCCCCGACCGAGCAGCTCCGGAAAGACCTCGGCGGCGTTGCCGACCACGCCGACGCTCAACGCGCGCCGGTCCCGCTTCGCCGCGCGGACCCGTGCGACGGCGTCGTCCAGCGAGTCGGCCACCTCGTCCAGGTAGCGGTCGTGCACCCGGCGGTCCAGGCGGGTCCGGTCTACGTCCACGATCAGGCAGACGCCGTCGTTCATCGTGACCGCGAGGGGCTGCGCGCCACCCATTCCACCGCACCCGGCGGTGAGCGTCAGCGTCCCGGCCAGGGTTCCGCCGAACCTCTTGGCGGCCACGGCGGCGAACGTCTCGTAGGTGCCCTGGAGGATGCCCTGCGTGCCGATGTAGATCCACGAACCGGCGGTCATCTGCCCGTACATGGTCAGGCCGAGCTGTTCGAGGCGACGGAACTCCGGCCAGGTCGCCCAGTCACCCACCAGGTTCGAGTTCGCCAGCAGCACCCGGGGCGCCCACTCGTGCGTGCGCAGCACCCCGACCGGGCGGCCGGACTGCACCAGCATCGTCTCGTCCGCGCGCAGGTCGGTCAGCGTACGCACCAACGCGTGGTACGACGGCCAGTCCCGCGCCGCCTTGCCGGTCCCGCCGTAGACAACCAGGTCGTCGGGGCGTTCGGCCACCTCCGGGTCGAGGTTGTTCATCAGCATCCGCAGGGCGGCCTCCTGCTGCCACCCGCGGGTGGTGAGCTGGCTGCCCCGTGCGGCACGGATGGGCTGGGTCATCTCTGCTTCTCCTCCGGTCATCCGAGGAACAACTGTCGGCGGGCCGCGGAGGCTTCGAACGCCTCCAGGCGGCGCTGGGTGTCGGTCGGCGCGGCGTCGCAGATGGCCTGCAACAGGACCATCGCCAGGGTCATCGGGGCCGTGTGCAGGTCGAAGACGAGTTGCGCGCCGACGGCGGCCGGCAGCACCACGTCGGCGTGTTCGGTGGCCGGGCTGACCGGGGAGTCGGTGATCGCCACGACGGTCAGTCCGGCGGCCCGCGCCTCGCCCAGGGCGTCCAGGGTCTCCCGGGGGTAGCGGGGCAGCACGAAGGCGAGCACGGCCGACGCCCCGGACTCGGCGGCCTGCTCCAGACGGTCGGTGAGCAGGCTGCCGCCGTCGTTGAGCACCCGCACGTCCGGGTGGACCTTGGCGGCGAAGTAGGCGAAGTACGCGGCCAGTGGCGCGGCGGCACGCAGGCCCAGCACCGGCAGCGGTCGGCTGGCCGCGAGCAGCCGACCGGTCTCGGCGATCCGCTCGGTGTCGGCGAGTTGACCCGCCAGCCGCTCCAGGTTGCCCATCTCGGCGCGTACCGCCTGCTGGAGCTCGTTGGAGGCGTCCGCCGGACCGCCCGGCGTGGTGGTGGTCAGGTCCCGCAGTCGGCGGCGCAGCGCCGGGTAGCCGTCGTGGCCAAGCGCGACGGCGAACCGGGTGACCGAGGGCTGACTGACCCCGGCCAGCTCGGCGACCTCCGCGGCGGACAGGTACGCCACCGTCGGTGCGTGCTGCACGAGACAGTGCGCGATCCGGCGTTGGGTCGGGGTGAGCCGTACCCCGTCGAACAGGTCGAGCACCTGCTCGGCCGTCGCCTGGAGCACCGGGTCATTCATGCCGCGACTCTATGCATGAAAACTTTCAGAGGGCAACCACCTGGGGCGGCTTCCCCCTTCACACCGGAGGCGAGCGGCCTGGCGCGCTCTCGGTAGTATCCGCACGGCGGTCGAGCGGAGGAGTGCGGATGCAGCCGGAAGGCCCCTACAGGTTCACCCACGTACTGGGCTCAAGCCAGGTGGGGAAGGCGTGGGCGGCCATCGACGGGCAGGGCCGGCTGGTGACGGTGGCTGTCCTGGACGCCGCCGTGGCGGCCACGCCCGCCTGGCGGGAGGCGTTCTCCGCCACCGCCAACGCGCTGGCACAGACGCAGGGCGGTCAGACGTTCGCCTACGCCGACTTCGGTGCCGCCGCGCCCTGGGTCGCCTACCCGGCCGAGGCGGGGCCGGGCGCAGAGAAGCTCTTCCGTGCGCTGGGTGTGGACTACCAGCCGGTCCCGGAGGTGGCCGGACCGAACACGCCGCCGGCCACCGGCCCCGCGAACCCTCCCGTGCCCCAGCAGGCCGGTCCGCCCCAGCCGGTCTCCGGGGTGCCGCAGCCCGTTTCCGGGCCGCCGCAGCCGGTCTCCGGGGTGCCGCAGTCCGTCTCGGGTGTGCCGCAGGTGTCCGGGCCGCCCCAGTCCGTCTCGGGTGTGCCGCAGGTGTCCGCGCCGCCGTACGCGCCATGGGCCATGCACGGCGGTCCCGTCCCCGTGCAGCCGGTCTCCGCCGCACCGCACCCGGTCTCCGGCGCCGGCTCGGAGGCGTCCACCGTGGACCCCGTGCTCCCGGACGCCGACCGGTCGTCGCCCGGTGACCCGTTCACGGCCCCGGTCCGCAGGATCAAGCCGTCACCGCCACCGCCGCGCCGTACCGGCCTGTGGGTTGGTATCGGCGCCGCCGCCCTGGCGGTGGCCCTCGCCGCCGGCGCCACCGTCTGGGCGGTCACCGGCGACGAGGAACCGAGCGTTCCGCAGACCCTGCCCACGGCGTCCGGCGCGTTCCCCAGCGCCCCGGCGATCAACCCCGGACTCAAGCCGTGGGCGCAGGCGGCGCCGTACAGCCCCGAGGAACGCGCCCTCGCCATCGCCGGGCCGTCCCTGGTGTTCGTCGAGGCCGTCTTCACCGGGACCCTGCGGGAAGCGAAGTCGAATGTGCCGTTGAGCGTGACGCCTGTCACTTTCAAGCGACGGTGCAGCGGCTTCGTGGTCAATCCGGACGGCCACATCGTCACCAACGGCCAGTGCGTACGCCCGGCGGTCGACGCGGCCCGGGAGCGTGCCCTCTACACGCTCGGCCGCATCCTGATCGAGCAGAAGAAACTGACCACACCCCAGTTGGACGGTTACGTCCAGAGCAAGCTGAACAGCACGGTGTTCACCGGGGCCGAACCTGGCTCGGAACCCACCAGCCAGGTGTTCGGCCAGTTCAACGTCGCCAGGGGCGACCTCACCGCCAGCCCGGCGATCCCGGGCCAGGTCGTGCGGGTCCTGGAGCCCGATGCCGGCAACCTCGCCCTGGTCAAGCTGACCCAACCCAGCCTCCCGGCCGTGGAGTTGGCCGAGGGTGGCGCGCCCGCACCCGGCGCCGCACTGCTCGTGCTCGGCTACCGCACCACGGACGCGGACTTCCGGGCCGCGACCTACACCGTGGAGAGCAAGCCCGCCCAGGTCGCCGGCACGGCCAACCAGGGCTCGGTCGCCGTCTCCCGCCTCAACGACGACGTCGGCATCTACTCCGCCGGCGGGGTCGCCCTGGACACCGCCGGTCGAGTGGTCGGCGTGCTGGACACCGACCGGGCCGCCAGTGGTGGGGCCAACCGTGCGCTGGTACCGGTGTCGGTGGTCACCGGACTGCTCGGCGCGGGCGGCACCAGCAGCAGCCGCGCGGACACCGACCGGGTGTACCGGGAAGGGCTGGACGAGTTCTTCGCGGGCCGCAACGACGACGCCATCGCCAGCTTCGACCGCGTCGTGGAGGCGTCGCCGGTCAACGTCCTGGCGCAGGCGTACCGGCAGAACGCCATCGACCGCGCCCGGCTCGCCGACGAGTCGGACGGCATGCCCAGGCTCCTGGTGGCCTCGCTCGCGGCCCTCGGCGGTCTGCTGCTGGTCGGGCTCGTCGTGCTGGTGGTGGTGTTCCGCCGCCGCCCCCGGTACTGACCGGGCCCGGCAGGAAGGCGCTCAGCGCGTGGAGTTGTCCCGCCCCCATCCGTCGCGTGGATGGCGACGGGCCCGCAGGGCGGCGGCGACGGTGATCCCCACGTAGAGCGTGGCCGCCGGAGCCAGCCACGGTCGGGGCAGAACCACGTCGCGGAGCCAGGAGGACGGGACCGACGCTCGAACCCCGTCGTGGGTGGCCCGCAACATCGTGTTGCCGGCACGCACCCGCGCCAGGGTGCGGAGCAGGTCCCGCGTACGGCGAGGCGCCTGTACATAGGAGGTGGCGTCACCGACCTCCCGCTTCTCGCTCGACGAGAACTGCGAATCCAGGAAGAGATCGTCGGCGATCTGCTCCGGGAATTGGCTGAAGCGCCGGCGACCGGCCTCCGAGATGCCGATGGCGCCGCGCCCGAACAACGCGTCAGCGAAGATCGGCAATCTGGTGTTGATGGCGTAGTACGCGTGCACCGCCACCGGACGGCCGCTGGTCACCATCTTCCGACGGGGCATGACCGCCAATGGAGGAGAGTCGCCCTCGGTCAGCGTCTCGGCCATCCGGCGCAGCGCCCCCGGGCTCAGCACGACGTCGGCGTCGAGGTAGACCCGGGGGAAACCGCGCGCCGCCGCGTCACCCACGTTGAGCGCGTTCGCCTTTCCCGCCTCGGGCACCTCGATGACCCGTACCCCCGGCCGCTGGGCGGCGATCCGTGCCGTGTCGTCCGTGCAGCCGTTGGCCACCACCACGATGTCCAGGTCGTTCGGGCCGGCGTCGGCGAGCAGCGCGTCGAGGCAACCACCGATGACCCTCGCCTCGTTGTGGGCGGCCATCACCACGGAGATCAACGACACGTCACACCGTCCACAGTCGAAGAAGCCGGTCGGATCCTGCCGGCAGTCGGTCGTGCACGTCGTGCCGAAACAGCCGGCTGACGCACGGCGGTCAAGCTTGCCGGAGGCGACGTCGCCCGTGCAAGACGGGCCGAAAAAGGGGTCGAATAAGTGAATCGGAAATGTCCACCCAACCCGGTTGGGAGTCGGGTTCGACGGCTCTGTCGGGCGGGCGACCGGGGCCCCGGAGAAACGCCCGGCGCTGGTATCGTCCTCGTGATTCTGAGGCCGGGCGGCGGTTGAGCACAGTGGATGTCTTTTCCCGACATTCGGCTCAGTCTCCGCCTATCGGCAGTTGCCGCCGGCCCCTGATCGACGGTCGGACGGCACGGCCGCAGCGGCGGCGCGCACACGACGCCTGCCGACGTCCACGGCGGACACTGATAGAGGAGAGACACCCGCGATGGGAATCTTGACCACTCCGGCCTCGGGAACACGGCCGGAGGTGGGGCACCGGGACGGGCCTACGCCCCGCCACGAGCAGATCGCCGGCTACCTGGCCGTCGGCGCCCTGGCCCTCGTCGCGGTGAAGCCGCTGCTCGACATCGGTGAAAAGAAGTCCAGCGGCGGGATCGACCTGGGCGTGGTGCTCACCGCTGTCGGGGCCGCCCTGATGATCGGCGCGTACGGGCTCGTCGCCCTGGGTGCCCGTCGGTTGCCGCCCAGGCCGTTGCTGCTGGTGGCGGGTGCGCTGGCGCTGCTCCTGGTCAGCTCGGCGGTCAGCTTCCTCCTCGTGGGTGCCCGCAGCGATTTGCTGGACCTCTTCGACGTGCGGCGTTACCCGATCTACGGCGCCCACCTGGAGCCTCGCTCGGCGATCCCCGCCGAAGCGTTGCGCCTGGTCGTCGGTTTCGCCCCGATCGCGCTGCTCGGCCTGATGCTGATGCGGCGGTCGCTCATCTCCACACGGCGACTCGTCCTGGTCACCGGCGTGATCCTGCTGGGCGCGATAGTCCACTGTGTCCTGGCGTGGCTCCAGGTCGCCGGGGTCATCCCCTACTCGTTCTACTTCGAGCTGGCGAACTGGCAGAAGATCGGGCGCGCCTCCGGGGGCTACTACCACCCGATGTCGCTCGGTCGGCTGCTCATCTTCGCGGTCTTCCTGATCTACGTCCTGGGAGATCGCCTCCGGGTGTCGGCCGCCGTGCGGTACGGGCTCATCGGGCTCTTCGTCGCCACCGGTGCCGTGTCCCTGCACCGCTTCACGATCCTCTGCCTGATCGTCATCGTGGCCGCCTTCGAGGCGCGGCGGGTCCGTGGCCTGATCGCGTCCCGTCGCGCCGGTGGCCGGGTCGACCGCCGGTCGGCGCTCCTGGTCGGCGGCGGGATCGTCGCGGTAGCGGCCGTTGCCGGCGGTCTCTGGGGCGGAGCCATCTGGGAGCGGGTGCGGGTCGCCCTCACCGAGGTGGGGTCGCTCGACGTCCGCTCCGACACCTTCATGCACGGGCGCGGCGCGATCTGGAACGACGTGGCCGACATCCTGGGTCGCTCCTCGGCGGACGTGTGGCTGTTCGGCTTCGGCTACGAGCCGTGGGACATGCACAACGACCTCATCCGGGTCATGATCATCTGGGGGATCACCGGGATCGTCCTGGTCGGCGCGATCCTCCTGGGGCTCTACCGGCTGGCACGTGCGCAGCTCGGCCCGTCCGGTCGACTGCCCCTGCTGGTGCTCTTCGCGACGCTCCTCATCTTCGGGCTCACCCAGAAGCCCCTGGCGTACCCGTACTTCCTCTGGCTCTTCTTCCTCGGCATGCTGGCGGTGCTCGCCGTCGACGCGGAGACCGACGACGGCGTCCGGACGGAGGCGTCGGTGCGGTCCGACGACAGCGGGTCGGTGGCGGCGGGCGGGCCGACGTGACGAACCCCTCGGTCCCCGCGTCCGTTCGGGCGGAGCACCCCCACCTGCCCCGACAGGCCGACCGGGTCGAGGTGGACGCACCCACCGCACCGGTCGTCCGACCCACCTTCACCGTCTGCATCGTCGTACGGGACCGGGCCGCCCTGCTCGTCAACGCGGTCCGCAGCGTGTTGGCCAACACCTACCAGGATTTCGAACTCGTCATCGTCGACGACGGGTCGCAGGTCCCGGTCGGGCAGGTGATCGCCGAGGCCGGTCTCGCCACGGACCGCCGGATCAGGGTGGTGGGCCAACCTCCGACCGGCATCGCCGAGGCCCGCAACCGCGGGCTGCGCGCCGCCGTCGGCCGGTACCTGACCGTGCTCGACTCCGACGACGAACTCACCGAGGACGCGTTGGCCCGGCTGCACCAGTTGCTCACCACCACCGGGCGGAGCTGGGCGTACGCCGACTACACCGAGATCAGCCACGGCAGTGACCGACCCATCCGGCTGCCCGAGTACGCCTCGACGGAACGCATGCTGCTGGGCGTCCTGACCCGTCCGCGCCTGCCGTTCAAACACTCCGGCACGACGATCGACAGGCAGGTGCTGCACACCATCGGTGGGTACGACGAGACCTTCCGACTCTTCGAGGACATCGAGCTGGTGCTGCGGGCGCTGCGTTCCGGTGTGCAGCCCTGCCATCTGGCCCACCCGATCGTGCGGTTCCAGCGCCACGACGGCAACGTCACGCGGGGTCGCCTCGGTGGTTTGGTCTTCTGGTTCCGACTGATCGACATGTACCGACCGTGGCGGTTTCCCGGCGTGGGTCTGAGCATGAAGACGCTGCGGACGTTGAGCGAGACGGGCAAGTGGCTTGTCACCCGCATCCGTTGACCTCGACCCCGGCAGCCCGGTGCCCGCGACAGCGTCGCGCGGGCGGGTGACGCGGGTCCTGATCCACCTCGGCATGCTGGGCCTGAGCCAGGTCGGCGTCACCGTCGCGGCCTTCGCCACCCAGATCCTGCTGGCCCGCAGCCTCCCGCAGGCGGCGTTCGGCACCCTGACCGCCGCCCTCGCGGTGGTGTCACTGACCGCGCCGTTGGCCGTCTTCGGTGTCTCCGAACTGTGGTTGCAGCGGTTCGGGCAGGAGGGGGAGCGGGCGTACCGCTGGGTGGGCCCCTCGCTGCGCCTGGTGCTGATCACCTGCCTGTTGATCGTCGCCGGCACGCTGGCGTGGGCCGCCGCCGAGATGCGCGATCCGGCCGAGGGTGGGGTGCGTGCCCTGCTGGCGAGTGTGGTCGTCGCGCAGGCCGGCCTCGCGCTCGTCGCATCGGTGCAGCAACTGCGCGGCGCGTACGGCGGGCTGTCGACGTTGCAGGCCGCGCCACACCTGGGCCGGGTGCTGGTGGTGCTCGCCGTGTGGCTGTTCGGGCTCTCGGTGGTGGCGGCGGCCGCGGGTTACGCGGTGGTCGCCCTGCTGACCGTGGTGGCCTGCGCTGTCGTCATGCGGCCCTTCGTCCGGGGTGAGATGCCGCTGGAGGGGCACACGACCACCGGGGAGCCGTCCGGCCCGGCGGTGCCGGTGACCGCTGTCGCCCAGGCCGCCACCCCGTTCGTGCTGGGCAACGTGTTCTACCTGATCGGCATGTACCTGGGCACGGTGACCGTGGCCGAGGTACGTGGTCCCGAGGCGGCCGCGGTGCTGTCCGTGCCGATGTCCGTGCTGACCGCCGTCTACCTCGTACCCCGGGTGGCCTTCCAGCAGTACTTCCTGGCCAAGCTGCACCGGTGGTCGCAGACCGACCGGGACGCGATCCTGCTGGCGTACCGCTTCGGCGGCAGCGGGATGTTCGCGTTGGGCGCGGTCATCGCGGTGCTGGTGGTGCTCTTCGCCCTGCCGGGGCTGCCGTTCCTGCTCGGTCCGGAATACCGGGAGTCCGCCACCGTCCTGGCCGTGCTCGCCCTGGCGATTCCGTTCCGGTTCGCCGGTGCGGCGGTGGCCTCGCTGCTCACCAGCGGCGGCCTGCTCCGCCGCAAGGTCGTCTACCAGGGGGTGGGCGCTCTGGTGTTCGTGGTGGCCCTGGCCGTCGCCACGCCACTCTGGGGCATCATGGGTGCGGCGGCGGCGACCGTCGCGGCGGAGATCGTCCTCTGTGTTCTGTTCTGGATCGCGGTCCGCCGACGGGTCGTCGGCGACGCTAATCTGCCGTCGTGGCACGATCTGCGCCAGCGTCTGACAAAGGGGGCCCCGCGTGCGTCCTGAACCGAGTGCGGCGGCTCGGCGTCCCCTCGTGGTCGGGTACTACGGCATGGAGAACGTCGGGGACAACGCCTTCTGTGTCGTCCTGGACTGGGCGACCCGCACCTACTGGGGTGCCACCCATCCGGTCTTCGCGGCCCCACCGATGGTCGACCTGCCGGCCGCGAGCGTGGGCCTGAGCCCCCGGTGGTACCGCGGTCACGGGGCCACGATCCGGGCCGGGGTCCTGCTGAGCAAGGCGGCTCTGCTGAGTCGCTCCTCCATGCTGCTCTTCGGTGGTGGCTCGGTCTTTCGGGACATGGGCCCGCTGAGCGAGAAGAAGTTGTTCGCCCTCTTCAGCCGATTCTCCGGGCACCCGATGGCGGCCGTCGGCGTCTCGATCGGCCCGTTCCTGTCCGCCGCCGCGGAACGCCGCCTGGTCGAGGTGCTGAAGCGGATCGACGTCATCGGGGTCCGTGACGCGGCGTCGGAGGAGGTTCTGCGCCGCGTGGGCTATCCGGGCCTGCTCATCCCGGCGGGCGACCTCGCCGGCCTCCTGCCCGAGGCGCTCGGAGAGCCGATCCCCCCACGCCGGCCCCGGCCGACGCCGGGCGCCCGGGCCCGCCTCGGGGTGACCCTGCTCGGCGTGGACTACGAGGCCGCCGCTCCGGACGTGCGGCGGCGCGAGGACGCCCTGATCGAGGGCGTACGGGCGCTGGTGCTCAAGGAACCGGTGGACGTCACCGTCTTCGTCTTCAACACCCACCCCGAGCACGGCGACGAGCAGGTCAGCGAGCGGCTCCGCGCGGCGGTGGCCGGCACCTGCGACGTGCGGGTGGTGACGGCGCGGGACGGCGTACGGGCCTGTTGGGACGAGATGAAACGGTGTGACCTCGGGTTGCACATGCGGTTGCACGGAGCGGTCTTCGCCTACCTGGCCGGCGTGCCCTTCGCCCTGGTGCCGTACCAGCAGAAGTGCGACGACTTCCTCGACGACATCGACCAGCCCGCGTCGCTGCGGCTCGGTCGGGTTCCCGAGGATCCCGCCGAGGTGACGCGTGTGCTGGCCGGCATGCTCACCGACGACGCGGTTCCCGGCCTCACCCGCGAGGAGTTCGCCGAGCGGGCACGCTGGAACTTCACCCAGGCGCCGTGGGCGCTCCGCGCCGCAGCGGACCCGTCCGCAGGGTGACCGAGCAGGTGTTCATGCAGGAGCGCGAGCCGGCCACACCGCCGCCGGCCGCGCCCCGGCAGCCTGTCGTGACACCGGTGACCGTCCCGTCGGCGCCACCGCGCCGGGTGGTGCTGCCCGTGGCGCTCGCGCTCGTGGTCGTCGCGCTCCTGACCACCGGACTCGCGGTGGCGTACGGGACCGAGCGCAGGTCTCGGAACACCGCCGCCCCCGCCGTCCCGACCGTTCCGGTGCCCACGGTGTCCCGCCCGCCGTCCCTGCGTGACCTGATGCCGTCGACGATCCGGGTCGGCTCGGCCGCCGACGGCCGCTGGATGAGCCTGGACGCCGAGTACGGCGAACTGCTCGGCTCGGAGTTCAGCGCGATCACGCCCGAGAACGCCATGAAGTGGGGCAACCTCGAGCCGTCGCCGAACGTGTACGTCTGGGCCGGCGCGGACCAGTTGGTCGACTTCGCCGAGCAACGCGACCAGGCGGTCTACGGCCACACCCTGCTGGGACGGACCGACGTGCCGAAGTGGGTGGATCCGAAGTGGTCGGCGGATCAGCTCCGGACGGTGCTGCGGGACCACGTGACCGCCGTGGTGTCCCGCTACCGTGGGCGGGTCTGGGCCTGGGACGTGGTCAACGAGGCGCTCGACGAGGACGGCTCGCTGCGCGACACGCTGTGGCTGCGCAAACTCGGCCCGGGCTTTGTGGCCGAGGTGTTCCGGTGGGCGCACGCGGCCGACCCCGGCGCACGACTGTTCATCAACGACTACGGCGTCGAGGGCCGTACCCGCAAGGCCGACGCCCTCCTCGACCTGGTACGTGAGCTGCGCCGTGCCGGTGTGCCCGTGGACGGCGTCGGGTTCCAGAGCCATCTGCGCTGGGATGAGCAGCCCCGGGACATGGTGGGCAACCTGCGGCGGTTCGCGCAGTTGGGCGTCTCGGTGGCGATCACCGAACTCGACGTACGCATCGCCCTGCCCGAGACCGCCGCCAAGCGGGAACGCCAGGCGGCGCTCTACCGGCAGGTGCTCCGGGCCTGCCTGGCCGTGCCCGCCTGCGTCTCGTTCACCGTCTGGGGCTTCACCGACGGCCGGAGCTGGATTCCGGGATACCACGCCGGCTACGGTGCGGCTTGCATCTTCGACGCGGCCCTGGCTCCTAAACCGGCCCATGCCGCCCTCATCGACGAACTCCGCCGGGTTCCATCCCCCACCGGAGCCGGCCCCGGCCCGGGCTGAGCCCATCTGTTCGCTGACCCCGAAAGACGCAGAGCCCCCGGACGTTGACGACATGCGTCGGTGAAAGGAAGAACGTGTCCGCGCAGACCCAGTTCCTCACGGCTGTCACCTCTCAAGAGGCACCGAGCTACGACCCCGACCTCGGGGTGATCACGCCCCCCTCCAACGGCATGGCCCGGACCGTGTTCGCGCGCCCCGCGCCCCGCGCCAACTGGCGTCGGCGGTACGTGGCCTGGCTGGTGCTGCTCGACGTACTCGCCGCTCTGGCCGCCAGCCGGACGGTGGTCGCCCTGCTCGACGAGGCCGATGCCGGCTTCTGGGACCAGCGGGTCCTGGGCAACATCAGCTCGTTCGCCCTGGTGGTGAACGTCGGGGTGCCGCTGGGATGGCTGATCCTGCTCGTCGCCGCCGGAGCGTACGACCGGCGGGCGCTCGGGCTGGGCACCGAGGAGCTGAAGCGGGTGGCCCGGGCCAACCTCGCGATGGCGGCCACGGTGTCCTTCCTGGCCCTCGGATTCAAGAAGGACCTGTCCCGGGCGACGGTCGCGGCCATCATCATCTGCCTGCTGCTGTACACACTGGTGGCGCGATTCGTCGCCCGAGTGGTGCTGCGTCGGATTCGGCGTACCGGGCGCGCCGCACACAAGGTGCTGTTGGTCGGTCGGCTCTCCGACGCGCTCGCCCTGCACGAGGTGGTGACCCGCAACTACGGCGCCGGGCTGCACCCGGTCGCCATCCACCTGCCTCGTCACCCGAGCCCGGGCTCGCGGGTGACGGCCCCGGTGCCCGTCTACGTGGGCTGGGACCTGGTGCCGCTGGTCCAGCAGCTCGGAGCGGACACCATCGCGGTCTGCGGTCCCGCCAGCCTGGAGTCGTACGAGCTGCGCAAGCTGGCCTGGCAACTGGAGGGCACCGGCCTGAACCTCGTGGTGGTCCCGCAGGTCACCGACGTCACCGGTCCCCGTATCCACGTCCGGCCGATCGAGGGCCTGCCGCTGCTCAACGTGGACGAGCCGACCATCTCGGGCCTGTCGCTGCTGGCCAAGAACGTGCTCGACCGGGTCACCGCCCTGATCGGCCTGGTCGTCCTGAGCCCGGTGCTGCTCGCCATCGCCGTTGCCATCAGGGCCAGTGGCCCGGGGCCGGTCATGTTCCGCCAGACCCGGATCGGCCACGAGGGCCGGGCGTTCAAGGTCTGGAAGTTCCGGACCATGTACATCGACGCGGAGGAGCGGCTGGCGGCCCTGCGCGAGCGGAACGAGAGCGACGGACTTCTCTTCAAGATCAAAGATGATCCTCGGGTCACCCCGATCGGCCGGCACCTGCGGGCGCTCTCACTGGACGAGCTGCCCCAACTGATCAACGTGCTGCGGGGGCAGATGTCGCTTGTCGGCCCGCGCCCACTGCCCACCGAGGACGACGACTACCGCGGTGACGTGCGCCGACGGCTGCTGGTCCGGCCGGGCATCACCGGGCTCTGGCAGATCTCCGGTCGCTCCGACCTGACCTGGGACGACGCGGTCCGCCTCGACCTGCACTACGTGGACAACTGGTCGCTCGTGTACGACCTGGCCATCCTCTGGAAGACGGTAAGCGTCGTGTTGGCCCGCCGGGGCGCGTACTGATCCGCCCCCACCCGCCTACGGCGACGGGCGGCGGCCTCGCGGCCACCGCCCGTCGTCCCACCTCTGCGGCTACTTCTTGCTGCCGAGGCTGACGATCTCGCCGACGGAGTCCCGCCGGACCGCGTCGTAGAACGTCTTCACCCGCGCCTTGTCGGCGAACACCACGCTCTCCGAGCCGACCTGGCCGGTGCCCTTGGTGGGACTGGTCAGGAACGTCATGTTGCCGCCCCGGACCCCACGCAGTTGCGTCGCCATGTCCAGCAGGGACAGGTCCTTGTCCACCGAGACGGAGTTCGAGGTGGCCTTGAGGAAGTCGTTGAGCTTGACGGGGTTGGTGATGATGCCACCGGACGACGCCTTGTCGATGATCGCGCGAATCACCTGCTGCTGGTGGCGGATCCGGGCGAAATCACCGTCCGCGAACTGCTTACGCTGACGTGAGTAGTCCAGGGCGGTCTCGCCGTCCATCCGCTGCACACCCTGCTTGAACGTACGGAACGGCTCGTGGATCGAGGTGAAGGTCTTCTCGGAGTCGATGTCGATGCCACCCAGCGCGTCGATGATCTCCTTGAAACCCGCGAAGTCGATCACAGCCACGTGGTCCACCCGGACACCGCTGAACGACTCCACGGTCTGCACCATGAGCGGAATCCCGCCCCACGCGTAGGCCGCGTTGACCTTCGCGTCCCGCCCGCCGTGGTTGCCGTCCTTCGACTTGGGCACCGGCACCCAGGTGTCCCGCGGAATCGAGATCAGCTGTGCGCTCGACCGGTCCTTCGGCAGGTGGGCCAGGATGATCGTGTCGGTGCGCGACCCGCTCGTCCGCTCCGGGTCACGCGAGTCGCTGCCCAGGATCATGATGTTCGTGGCGCCCGTGACGACCGGCTGGGGCCGCGACTCCTCCGGCACACCGTCGAAGGCATCGACCCGTTCGATGTCCGACTCGACCGACCGCAGGTAGAGCCCGCCGGCCACCACACCACCGGCACCCAGCACCACCAGCGCCAGCAGGCTGATCAGGAGGATCCGACCCCACCGGCGACGGCGCCGCGGAACATCCGGCGTTGGTTCCTCGGTGGACTCCACAGAGGCGGCGGCACCGATCGTCGGCTCCGCCCCGGGCCCCGAGGTCTGTTCACGATGTGGCATGGGCGCGATGCTACTGAAGCCGGTTCCGCGCCGGGTACCCTCGTGCGGCCGTGTCCGTTCCGCGCCGACCACCGGTACCCCGGCGACGGCATCGGCGTGCCATGGTAACCAGGTGCTGCGGCTGACCTCGATTCACACGTACCCCGTCAAGGGTTGTCACCGGCTCGACCACGACGACGCGTTCGTGCAGCCGTGGGGCCTGGCCGGCGACCGACGCTGGATGGTGGTGGACGCCGACGGCGTCGGCGTCACCCAGCGCGAGACGACCCGCCTCGTCGGTCTGCGGGCCACCGTGCGACCGGGCGGCCTGGTGCTGCGCGCCGACGGGCTGCCCGACCTCGACGTGCCGGAGCCGGCAGGCGGCGACCCGGTGCCGGTACGGACCTTCCGCAGCCGGACGACCTCCGTCCCCGCGCTGCCCGCCGGCCCGGCCGCCGACGCCTGGCTCCGCGCGCTCCTGGACCGAACCGTCCGCCTCGTCTGGTTGGCCAGCCCGACCCGGCACCTGGCCGCCGCCACGCGCGAGTACGACACCGGCGACCAGGTCAGCTTCGCCGACGCCTACCCGCTGCTGCTGACCAGCACCGCCTCCCTCGACGCCCTCAACGGCTGGCTCGCCGACGCCGGAGAGGAGCCGGTGCCGATGACGCGCTTCCGGCCCAACCTCGTCGTCGACGGCGCGCCGCCCTGGGCCGAGGACGGCTGGGCGGGCCGGTCGCTGCGCGTCGGCGACGTGCGGCTGCGCGCCGCCGGGCCGTGCGACCGCTGCGTGGTCACCACCACCGACCAGGAGACCGGGGTACGCGCGAAGGAGCCCCTGCGCACGCTCGGCCGCTACCGCAACATCGGTCAGAAGCTCCTGTTCGGACTGAACGTGGTGCCCGTCGACGGTGGCCCGTTGCGCGTCGGCGACCCGGTCGTCGTCGAACCCTGACCGGCCGACGGTACCGCCGTCACCGTCCGTCGATGCAGTCTTAGCTTTCGCTTAGCCGGCTTGTCCGCCGCACACCGGTCCGGCAGCATCGCCGACGTGACCGACGGAAGCGCTCCCGGCGGCGTCGACAGTCCCGCCGTCGCCGTCAAGGACGTCGACATCGAACTCGACCTGGAGCGTGCGCCGGACGACCGGCCCGCCTCCTCCTCCGGCCCGGTGCCCTGGCTGGTCGCCACCGGCGTCACCGTGCTCGCGGCGGCGCTCGGGCTCACCCTGGCCCTCCGATCCGGCTCCACACCCGCCTGCGCCGCCGGGCGGACGCTCGCCGCCGCGCCGCCCACCGGCACCGCCAACCACAGCGGCAAGGCGACCTTCTACGACTCGAAAGGCGCCGGCGGCAACTGCTCGAACCCGGCCGCGCCAGCCAACCGGCTCTACGTCGCGCTCGGCCCCACGGAGTACGCCGCGGCCGCCGCCTGCGGCGGTTTCCTCGACGTCACCGGCCCGAAGGGCACCGTCCGTGTCCTCATCATGGACCAGTGCCCCGAGTGCGAACCGGGACACCTCGACCTGTCCCGGGAAGCGTTCGCCCGCATCGCCGACCCGGTACAGGGCCTCGTCCAGGTCACCTACCGCGCGGTGGTCGACCCCCCACTTCCCGGCCCGCTGACCTTCCGGATCAAGGAGGGCGCGTCGCAGTTCTGGTTCGCCGTCCGAATCGGCAACCACGGCAACCCCCTGCGCGCCGTCGAGGTGCGCCAGGGCACCAGCGGCCCCTGGCGCGCCACGGCTCGGCAGGACTACAACTACTGGCTGCTGGCCTCCGGAGCAGGCCCCGGCCCGTACAGCGTGCGGGTCACCGACGTGTACGACCATCGGGTCACCGTGTCCGGCATCCGGATGACACCGGGCCAGGTGCAGACGAGTGTGGTGCGGATGTACGAGCGTGGCGTCGTCGCCACCACCAAGCGTCCGCCCGCGACGGCCCGGCCGCCAGCCGCACGACCCGGCGGTACGCCGACACCGGCCGGCCGGCCCGCCAAGGTGGCCGTGGCGAGCGCGCCGGCCACCCCGGCCGCCGACGGGCCCTCCACCCGACCCGCCGGGGCGACCGCGCGCTGGTGCGGCTGAATCGTTCGCGGTGGCCGACTCGGCCCGGTGGCGGCCCGGCCTGCTGAGGGCTCGGCCTGCTGGCGGCCTGGCCTGCTGGCGTTTCGGCCTGGTCGCTACTGGTCCCTCAGTCGGTCGGGGTCAGGTCGAGCCACATGAGGATCTCGTCGCGGTCGTCGTCCGGTGCCACGCGCAGCGCGCCCGGCAGTCGACCGATCTCCCGGTATCCGAGGCGGCGGTAGAACCCGTCCAGCCCCAACCCGTCGCGCACCGTCACGTGCAGCGCCTCGTGGCCCATCGTGCGGCCCAGTCGGGCGGCCTCGCGCATCAGCGCCGACCCGTAGCCCGCGCCCTGGACGTCGGGGTGGACCATCACCCGCTTCAACACACACCAGTGCGCCTTGAGGGGGAACCGGTTGTCGGCGAAGACCAGCACGGCGGCGAGCCGATCGCCGTCGTACCCGATCAGGAGGCGGTCCGGCCCGTCGGCGATGCCCGCGAACGTCGGGTCGGCGATCGTACGGACATCGGCAGCGGTCACCGGAGGGACGAAGCCGACCGCGCCGCCGGCGTTGCTGGCGTCCACCCAGAGGGCGACGATCTCGGCGCGCAGCCGCGGGGTCAGCTCGGGATCCAGGACGAAACGCAGAGTCACGCGCCCATCCTGACGGCTCGGTCGGGCTCGTGGCCTGCGACCGTGACGCGTTCGACAGCCGATCTGTTGTGGGGCCGACGGGATTCGAACCCGCACTGGTGCGGACCTAAACCGCATGCCTCCTGCCGTTGGGCTACGGCCCCTTGAAACTGAACTCCACCAGCGTCCACGGCCATTCCGGTCGACGAGGTAGTCGCCGGCCTATCCGGAAACCCGTTGGAGTGACCGCCTCAGGATCGTAGACCACCTCGGGCGCAATGGGTGCAGCCCGTCGTTGCCCAGCGTACGTGGAGGTCTGGCTGTGGCAGTTCGGGCACAGCAGCCGCAGGTTGCAGGGCCGGTTGTCGAGGAAGTCACCGTTGATGTGATCGACGTGCAACGTCAGCGGTCGACCCTGCCACGTTGATCCTGTCCCACAAGCCTCGCAGCTTTCCGGGAGACCGATTGTCGCCAGGGCGCGCTTGAGCCGAAATCCAGGAATTCGACGAGAGCCCTCAGGCAGCACGACCATCAGTTCATTGGGGGACAACCGGCGCCACCGTCTGCCCCGGTTGTGCGCCTGCCCAGTGAAGTGCGACGTGTCGATGCCGAACTTCTTGAGCTGTCGGCTGATGTGCGCGTGCGAGCCGCCGCTGACGCGTACCCCGAGCAGCCGCATCACCTCGGTGATGTTGTGGGCTACGGCGGCGGCCTCGGCGAGCAACTCCGGTGTGTATTTGTACCGAACCATTCACGCACGGTAGTGCTGGTGTCCGACAGTCTCAGTCGAACCCGAGGTCGCGGCGGAGTTTGGCGACGTGCCCGGTGGCCTTGACGTTGTAGAGCGCCCGTTCGATCTTGCCGTCGGCGTCGATGACGAACGTCGAGCGGATCACGCCGGTCACGGTCCTGCCGTACGACTGCTTCTCGCCGTACGCGCCGTAGGCGGTGAGCACCGTCTTGTCCACGTCCGACACCAGCGGGAAGGTGATGGCGTCGCGGTCGCGGAACTTCGCCAGCTTCTCCGGCTTGTCGGGGGAGATGCCGATGACCTCGTAGCCGGCCGCCTGGAGCGAGGCGAGCGAGTCGCGGAAGTCGCACGCCTGCTTGGTGCAGCCGGGGGTCATCGCGGCCGGGTAGGCGTACAGGACCACTTTGCGGCCCCGCAGGTCGGCGAGGGAGATCTGGTCGCCGGTGTCGGTGGGCAGGGTCCACTCGGGCGCGGGGTCACCGGGGGAGAGACGATCGGGCGCGGTCATGGCCCCGACCCTACCGTCGCGCCGGTAGGTGCCGGGGTCGGCGGCGCACCCGCCGCGTCCGGCAAAGGTGATCAAGGCCATCCGTTGTTGCCAGAGTCTGGCAACAACAAGTCGCAGGAAATAGGCTGACCCCCGCCGGGCCCGGACGGGTTCGCTGACGCGTGGGAGGTCGCGTGGAAACACTGGCGATGCACATCTCGAACGGGATCATCAACGGTCCCGTTGCGGCGATCTTCGCTGCGCTCGCTCTCGTCGCGCTCACCTACTGCGTCCTGCGCGGCCGGCGGGACCTGGACGACCGGCTCGCCCCGATGGCCGGCCTGGTCGCCGCGTTCATCTTCGCGGTCCAGATGCTCAACTTCCCGATCTTCACGGCGGGCGTGAGCGGCCACCTGCTCGGCGGCGCGCTCGCCGCCATGCTGGTCGGCCCGTGGGTCGGCGCGCTCTGCGTGGCCGTGGTCCTCGTCGTGCAGGCGCTGGTCTTCGGTGACGGTGGCGTGGCGATGCTCGGCCTCAACATCACCAACATGGCGCTGCTCGGCACCGCCGCCGCGTACCTGCTGATCGCGCTGCTGCTGCGGGTGCTGCCCCGCACCCGGGCGGGCCTGGCGGTGACCGCGTTCGTCGCCGCGACGCTCAGCGTGGTGGTCGCGTCCCAGGGCTTCGTCGTGGAGTACTGGCTGGGCGGCACCACCGACCTCGGCAACAACCTCGCCGGGCTGGCCGGCACGATGGCCGGCGTCCACGTGCTCATCGGCATCGGCGAGGGTCTGATCACCGCGACGACCGTGCTCACCGTCGCGAAGGTCCGCCCCGACCTGGTGTACGCGCTGCGTTCCCGCCGTACCCCCACCACCCCCGCTGTCCCGGTCTCCGGAGGTGTCCGATGAAGAACCGTTCCTGGGCCTTCCTGGCCGGCGGCCTGCTGGTCGCCCTGCTGCTCGCCGGCGTCGTGAGCAACTACGCCTCGTCGCACCCGGACGGGCTGGACTCCTCCCTGCTCAAGGGCTGCACCGTCGACGCCGACGACACCATCGTCGGTGGCAGTTGCCCGGCCCAGCAGGCGAAGGACCACGAGTTGGGGGACAGCCCGCTCGCCGACTACGGCGTGCGGGGCGTGGAGAACAGCTTCCTGTCCACCGGCCTCTCCGGCGTGCTCGGAGTGCTGGTGACCTTCGCGATCGGCCTCGGTGGCTTCTGGCTGCTGCGCCGCCGGGGGACCACGCCGGCCACGGGTGACGACGGCACGTCCGCCGAGGGCGACGCGGTCACCGCCGGTCGCGGCCGCACCGGCACGAGCGACTGAGCAGGGGGTACGACATGGGTGCCGGTCACGGGCAGGTGCTGTACCGCGAGTCGTCCTCGCCGGTGCACCGGCTCCCGCCCGAGGTCAAGATCGTGGCGATGGTGGTCTTCACGGTCGCCGTGGTGGCCACACCGCGCGAGGCGTTCTGGGCCTTCGGGGCGTACGCCCTGCTGGTGGCGGTGGTGGCGGCGCTGGCCCGGGTGGGGCCGCGCTGGCTGCTCAGCCGCGCTCTGATCGAGCTGCCGTTCGTGCTGTTCGCCGTCGCGCTGCCCTTCCTGGGTGCGGGTGAGCGGGTCGAGGTGCTGGGTCTGCGGCTGTCCGAGGACGGTCTGCACGGCGCGTGGAACATCCTGGCCAAGGGCACGCTCGGGGTTCTCGCCTCGCTGCTGCTGGCCGCGACCACCACCACCCGGGACCTGATCGTCGGGTTGGACCGGCTGCACTGTCCGCAGATCCTCACCCAGATCGCCACGTTCATGCTGCGCTATCTGGACGTGCTGGTCGGCGAGGCGCGACGGATGCGGGTGGCGCGCATCTCCCGGGGCGACGACCCGCGCTTCCTCTGGCAGTTGCGCGGTTTCGCCGCCGGCGTCGGTGCGCTGTTCCTGCGCGCCTTCGAACGCGGGGAGCGGGTCTACCTGGCGATGCTGTCGCGGGGCTACACCGGGCGGATGCCCGCCGTGTGGCAGGGCGACGGCGCGGCGACAGCCGGTCAGTGGCTGATCGCGGCGACCGTGCCGGTGGTGGCGGCCTCCATCGCCGCGACCGCCGTCGTGCTGACATGATCGGTGTCGTGCAGACCGCCCTCTCGCTGGACGTTCGTGGTCTTCGGTACGCGTACCCGGATGGGCACGTGGCCCTGCACGGCGTGGACCTGGCGGTGCCGCGCGGCGACCGGGTGGCGCTGCTCGGCCCCAACGGCGCCGGCAAGACGACCCTGGTGCTGCACCTCAACGGCATTCTCACCCCGGCCGAGGGCAACGTCAGCGTCGGCGGGCTGACGATCACGCCGGACCGTGCGACGCTGGCCGAGGTTCGCCGCCGGGTGGGGATCGTCTTCCAGGACCCCGACGACCAGCTCTTCCTGCCCACGGTGGCGGAGGACGTCGCGTTCGGGCCGGCCAACCTGGGCCTGCGCGGGGCGGAGTTGGCGGCCCGGGTCGACGAGGCGCTCGCTGCCGTGGGGATGAGCGAGCACCGGGAGCGGGCCCCGCAGCACCTCTCGTTCGGGCAGCGTCGACGGGTGGCGGTGGCGACCGTGCTGGCCATGCACCCCGAGATCCTGGTGCTGGACGAGCCGTCGTCGAACCTGGACCCGGCTGCCCGGCGCGAGCTGGCCGAGATCCTGCGCGACCTGCCGGTGACCCTGCTGATGGTCACTCACGACCTGCCGTACGCGGCGGAGCTGTGCGAACGCTCGGTGATCCTGGACGGCGGTCGGATCGCAGCGGACGCCCCAACCCGCACGCTGCTCGGTGACGCCCCCCTGCTGGCGAAGCACCGCCTGGAGCTCCCGTACGGCTTCACCCCGCACCCCTGACCCCGCCCCCGCACCCCTGCCCCCGCCCCTCTCCCCGCGATCTTGCACTTTTTGTCGCCGCATATGCCGCGAAGGCCGCACTTCGTCGACACAAAACGCAAGATCGCGGGGAGAGGGGCGGGGGCGGGGTGGGTCACGGGGTCAGGGCGTGGGGGCGGGGGTTCGGGTTGCGGCCCGGGCGGCGGCGTGCAGCCGTAGGACGCCTGCGGCTGTCGCGCCGACGCCGGTGATCAGGACCACCGCCACCATGACCCGGGCGATCCCGGGCGACCACGGCACCGGGGCGACGGACCGGGTGAACACGGCGGCGTTCGCCACGCCCGCGAAGAGGGCCAGGCAGGCTCCGGCCAGCGCGATCACGAAGTCCGCGGCCGGACGGCGGGCCAGCGTGTACCAGCCGGCGGCGAGCGCCCCGAGGCCGGTGAGCAGCGCCCAGACCTGGCCGCCCAGCAGGCCGACAGCCACCCCGCCGACGCCCTGGGCGCCGGCGTCCAACTCCCGTCCCACCGGGTGGAGCACGGCGACCGCGCCGCCGACGAGCAGCAGCACGCCCACCGCGGTGAGCGCCCGGGCGCCGGCCGTGGAGGCGGCGGCGAACAGGCCGAGCGCGCCCACCGCGAGCAGTCCGACGATGCTCACGGCCCACCAGGTGTACGCGTCGGGCGGCGGCACCCAGTCCAGGGTGCCGCCGATCGCCAGTGGGTCGGTGCCGTCGCGCAGCGGTACCGTCCAGTCCCGGACCCGGTGCTCGCGTTCCGGCGCGGCGCGTACCTCCGCCGGTGGCGTCGACTCCTGCCACAGCGCCCGTTGGTCGTGCCAGCGTGCCGTGGTCCCGTCGGCGATGCGCCGCCAGGACGGTGGGGCGGCCGGGTCGGCGTCGGCCGGGAGGGCGGTGTCGCCGACGAGGGTGCGGTTCAGGTACGTGGCGGGCGAGTGGCTGTTCTCGAAGACGCCGTCGGGACCGACCCGCAGGTACGGCTCTCCGGAGTAGCCGATCACCTCGACCGGCCGGCCGGTGTGGTTGGTCAGTTCGAGGCGGGCGCCCGCCTCGATCACCCGTACCGTCAGGTCGGGCCGGGCCGGCGTCACGCCGGCGACGCGGGTGCGGTAGTCGGTGCCGTTCGGGGCGTCCGCGCCGTGTGCGGCGGCGGGCGCCGCGGTGAGCAGGGTCGCCGCGCAGGTGGCGGCGGCGATCAGTCCGGCGCGCGCCAGGGCGGTACGGATCACTTGCCGGCCGCCGCCACGGCCGCCGTGAGGCCCTGCGGGGTGCGGTCGGCCAGCGGCTGCCCGTTGACCAGGATGGTGGGCGTACCGGTGACGTCGCTGTGGCTGGCCTCCTCGGTGACGTGCTCGGTCCACGTCTTGTAGGTGCCCTCCTTCACGCAGCCGCCGAACGAGCCCCGGTCCAGCCCCACTCCGACGCCGATGTCGACGAGTTCGTCGTCGCTGAGCCCGGCGCTGCCCTCGGGTGGCTGCTTGGCGAAGAGCGCCTTGGCGTACTCACGGAACTTGCCGCCGACCGCCGCGCAGCCGGACGCGGCCGACGAGCGGGTGGAGTACTCGGTGGTGGAGAAGCGGTTGAGGTACGCGACCGGGTGGTAAACCACCTTCGCCTTGTTCTCGGATGCCAACTGCTCCAGCGTCGCGCCGCTGCTCTGCTCGAACTGGTTGCAGACCGGGCAGAGGAAGTCCTCGTAGACGTCGACGGTGACCGGTCCGCCGCCGGTCACGATGCCGGTGCCGGGCGCGTTGGCGCCGGGCGGGGTGGTGAAGCTGTCCGAGCGCTGGCTGGACCAGACGCCCCAGCCGATGAGGCCGGCGATGACCAGGACGGCGACGGCGGCGGCGGACACCCAGACGGTGCGACGACGGCGTCGTTCGCGGGCCAGTTGCTCGCGGACGACCCTCGCTGCGTCCCGCTGGCTCCTGCGACTACTCATCCTCGTCCTCCACGGCGGGTTCGGCGGACAGCCATCCGTCCACCGATACGGGCGTACGGGGCCAGATCACCAGAAATCCGGCCAGTACCAAGAATCCCAGGTCCCGCAGGATCTCCGGGAGGTAACTCGGGGCCTGCCCCTCGGCGAGCTGGCCGCCGCTGCCGAAGCAGCCGCAGTCGATGGCCAGGCCACGCGCCCAGGCCGAGGAGATTCCCGCGATGAAGACCAGCAGCAGCGCGGCGGAGATGGCCGCGGTGAGCCGGGTGGCCAGCCCGAGCAGCAGCAGCACACCCAGGGCCAGTTCGACGAAGGGCAGCGCGGCGCCGAGCACGGTGGCGGCGTCGTACGGCAGCACCTGGTACGCGTTCACGGCCCGACCCGAGGCGGCCAGGTCACCGACCTTCGACGCGCCGGCGACGAGCCAGACGGCGGCGAGACCGAGGCGGGCCGCCGTGCCGAGCCAGGGCCGGACGGCCGCCCAGCGGGCGACCCGCGTGGGGGGTGCAGTCACGCTCATTTGTCGTTCCGTCTCCGCCGGAAGTTCCGGGCTCAGCCGGCGCGGGCGTCGCCGACCGCCTCGACCAGCTCGTCTCGGGCCCGGGCGACCCGGGACCGGATGGTGCCCACGGGCACCCCCTCGACGGCGGCGGCCTCGGCGTACGAGAGGCCGAGCAGTTGGGTGAGCACGAACGCCGCACGCCGCTCGGGGCTCAGCCGCTGCACGAGGTCGGTGGCGCCGAGCTGCCCGGCGTGGTCGGGGTGCGGACGGTCGGTGTACGCGTTCGCGGCCAGCCGCTCGTCGAGGCGACGACGTCGGATCACCGTCCGGAGGTGGTCGGCGCAGGCCCGCCGGGCGATCCCGAGCAGCCACGTCCGGGCGCTGGACCGGCCCTCGAACGCGGGGAGGGCCTTGAACGCCCGCAGGTACGTCTCCTGGGCGAGGTCGTCGGCGCTGTCCGGGCCCACCAGGGCGGCGGCGAAGCGCCAGACCTCGGCCTGGGTCAGCCGGACGAACATGGCCTGGGCGGCGGCGTCACCGTCGCGCGCGGTCAGGGCCGACTCGGTCGCCGGGTCCCGGGCGACGTCACCGGTCGGATCGGCCGGGCCGGTGGGGCCGGTGTCACGCGGGACGGGGATCACGACAAACCAGGTTACGCGTCGCGGCGTGTGCCGTCAGGGTCCTTTGGCCCTTGGATGGTCTGCGACACGTCGGGAACTTTTCCCCGTCGGCAAGCGACTACCTGCTCATGACACGCGACCCCTTCCGCGCGGCGATGGCGGCTGAGCGGAATTGAGCCGTTCGCCCGACTCGGTTCGCCGACATCCAGTGGGGTCGGCGACCATGGCAGGCATGACTGTCGCCCCCCGCCGCTGGGCCGCCCGGTTGGCTGCCGCCGCCGGCCTCCTGGTCACCGTCGTCGCCCTGTTGATCGCGCCAGCCACCCCGGCCAGCGCCCACGCGGTGCTGTCGAGCAGCAGCCCGGCCGCATCCTCGGTGGTGCCGGCCGGTCCGTCCGAGGTGGTCCTCACCTTCTCCGAGTCGGTGCGCAAGGTCCCCGACAAGGTCCGGGTGATCGCCCCCGACGGTTCCCGCGCCGACCGGGGTGAGCCGTCGTTCGACGGTGCCGTGGTGACCATTCCGGTCGACCCGGCCGCCGGCCGCGGCACCTACCTGGTGAGCTTCCGAGTGATCTCCGCCGACAGTCACCCGGTCTCCGGCGCGTTCACCTATTCGGTGGGCGCGCCCTCGACACCGCCGGTTGACTCCGGCAACGACAGTCGGGCCAACCCGGTGGTGGGTACGGCCGTGAAGGTGGCCCGGTTCCTCGGGTACGCCGGTCTGGTGCTGCTGGTCGGGCCCGCCCTGGTGCTCGCCGCGCTGTGGCCGCAGCGGCTCTCCCGGCGCGGGCCGGCCCGGCTGGCCTGGGCCGGTCTCGGCCTGGTGGCACTGGCCACCCTCGCCGACCTGTGGTTGCAGGTGCCCTACACCGCCGGTGGTGGCCTCTTCGAGGTGACCGGTGCGGGGTTCGGCAGCGTCGTGGGCAGCACCTTCGGCGCGGCTCACCTGGTCCGGCTCGGCCTGCTGGCCGCTGCGGCGTTCCTGCTGCGGCCGCTGCTGGCCCGCCCGGCCGGCCGCACCGACGCGATCATCCTGGCGGTGCTCGGTGTGGCGGCCCTGCTGACCTGGCCGCTGGCCGGGCACCCGGCGGCCTCCCCGGCGCCGGCGGTGTCCGTGGTGGTCGACGCGGTCCACCTGGGCAGCATGGCGGTCTGGCTGGGTGGCCTGCTCATGCTCGCGGTCTTCCTGCTGCGCCAGGCCGACGAGCGGGAGCTGAGCGCGATCCTGCCGATCTGGTCGCGCTGGGCGGCTCTCGCCGTCTCGGCCCTGCTGCTGGCCGGCACCGTGCAGGCGTTGATCGAGGTGGCCACCCCGGACGCCCTGTTCAGCACCACGTACGGGCGACTGCTGCTCGCGAAGATCGGACTGTTCGCGATCGTGATCGCCGTGGCCGCGTACTCCCGGCAGTTGGTCCGTCGGCGCGTGGCCGCGCAGCGGCCGGTGCCGGTGCGCCGGGCGGTCCTGGTGGAACTGGCCGTCACCGCCGTGGTGCTGGCCGTCTCCGCGACCCTGGTGCAGACCACGCCCGCGCGTACGGCGGCGGCCGAGTCGTCCGGCATCCAGGCCGGGCTCTTCACCACCACCCTGTCCAGCCCGCTCTTGTCCATGCAGGTCGAGCTGAGCCCGGCCGAGCGGGGCAACAACTCGGTGCACCTGTACGCCTACGGCAAGGACAACCAGCCGCTGCCGGTGGTGGAGTGGCGGGCGACCGCCGCGCTGCCGTCGGCCGGGATCGAGCCGATCGACGTGCCGCTGCTGCCGTTGACCGACAACCACGCCTACGGCGACATCAGTCTGCCGGCCGCCGGCGAGTGGCAGTTGAAGATCACCGCTCGTATCACCGACATCGACCAGGCCACGGTGACCGCCACCGTGCCCATCCGTTAGAGAGGCCCACGACACCCATGACCCGACTCCGGCGCACCGCATCCGCCGCTGCCGCCCTGGCGCTCACCGCCGTCGCCACCGCCGTGCTCGGCTTCGCCGGGCCGGCCTCCGCCCACGTCACGGTGAACCCGAAGGAGGCGACCCAGGGCGGCTACGCCCGGGTGGCGTTCCGGGTGCCCAACGAGAGCGACACCGCCTCGACCACCAAGCTGGAGGTGGTGCTGCCGGAGAACGCCCCGGTCGGCTCGGTGTCGACAATCCCGGTGCCCGGCTGGACGGTGGCCACCGAGAAGCGCAAGGTGAACCCGCCGATCGATGTGCACGGCAGCCAGCTCACCGAGGCGGTCTCGAAGATCACCTGGACGGCCACCGGTGACGCGGCGGTCAAGCCGGGGCAGTTCCAGGAGTTCGGCGTCTCGATGGGGCCGCTGCCGAAGGTCGAGTCGATGGTGTTCAAGACCCTCCAGACGTACTCCGACGGCAACGTCTCGCGCTGGATCGACGAGCCGCAGCCGGGCGGCGAGGAGCCGGAGAAGCCCGCTCCGGTGCTCACGCTCACCGCCGCCGCGCCGGCGTCGTCGTCCGCCCCGGCCGCTGCGGCCGTCGCCGACAAGGACGATGACGACGAGGAGGGCGACGGCGCCGCGATCGGCCTCGGCGTCGCTGGGCTCGTCACCGGCCTGGCCGGTCTGGTCCTGGGCGGGTTGGCGTTCGCCCGCACCCGCCGGGAGCCGGTCGCCAAGTCCTGATCTCATCGCGCACCCGCTGGCCCGCCGGACAATCCGGCGGGCCAGCGTGCTTTCCGGGACCGGCACCGGTCGTGCCGTGGATATCCCCTGATCAGCCGGCGTACGTCGGTAAGGTCGGCCGGGTATCTGGCTACGGAGGGGGACGGTGCGAATGCGCTTCGTGCGGGCGATCGCCGGAATGCTGTTGTTGGTCATCGGAATTCCGGCGCTGTTCGCCGGCGGCGGGCTGTGGCTGGTCGCCCGGCACGCCGACCCCGGTGGGGCCTTCGCCGCCCGGTTCGAGACCGTCCGCACATCGGGCCACGCGGTCGTGGTCACCGATCTCGACCGGCTGCTGCGACGGGAGGCGCCCTTCGCGCGCGGCGCGCAGACCCGTCTGCGGCTCGACGCCCGGACGTCCGACGGTCCGGCCTTCGTGGGGCTGGCACCGACCGCCGAGGTGCGCCGCTGGCTGGAGCCCGTGCCGTACGCCTCGGTCCGCCGGGTGGCACTGGCCCGGGGTCCGCTGCCGGTCCGCACGGACCCGGCGGTCCCGGTCGCGGCCCCGACCGCCGACGCGGTCCGCCCGCCGCTGGGTCTCCCCTTCTGGGTACGCGAGGGCGTCGGCACTCTCGAGTGGAGCGCCGACGACCTCACCGGCGAGCCGATGAGCCTGGTGGTGATGCGCCCCGACGGTCGTGCCGACCTGAGCCTGGACCTGCGCGCCGAGCTGCGCGCGGGTTGGGTCGTCCCGGTCGCCTGGGGTCTGCTCGCGGCAGGAGTGCTGCTGGTGGCGTGCGCGGTGCTGCTCCTGCTGCGCCCACCCCGTCCGCGCGAGGTGGTCTTCGTGGTCGAACCGGACCAGGTGCCGGTGCTCGCCGGCCGGCTCGGGGTCACGTCGCTCAGCGGCCTGGGCGTCCGGGACCCTCATCGCGCCAGGTCGATGCCGGCCGTACGGCAGCTCGCCCCGGTCGGCTCCGGCGCGGCCGAGTGGTCCCGATCGGCGATCGGCGCGGAACCGGCCCGGCCTCTCACCCTCGCCGACCTGGACGCTCCCGACGGGCTGCCCCGGCCGCCGGAGGCGGGCCAACTGCCGCGGCCGCCGGAGGTGGCGTTGAGCCTGGCGTGGCCGCCGAACGACGCAGAGCCCACGGCGCGGCCGGTGCCGGAGGACTGACGCGGCGAGTGGCCCCCCGCGCTGCCGACGCGGAGGGCCACTCTCACCGGGGGAGCGGTGCTGACCGAGCGACGCCTGAGGTACCTGGGTCCAGGTTATAGCCGATGGTCGTTACTGGGGAGTTGTATCCATTTGGTGCGACTTTTCCTCGATCCGGGCCGGGCGGGCCACGCGGACCGGCAGCGCCACCAACAGCAGCAGGCTGAGCAGGACGTATGCGTTCTGCACGACGAAGTCGCCCGGATTCTGGGTGCGGACCGGGTCCGTACCCCACCTCTGGAACGTCACCACGCCGTAGACGATCACAGCGGTGGCACCCACCGCGAGGCCGGCCGACCACCACCGTCGACGTGCCTCGTCCGGACGCTTCGCGCTCAGCGCCGCGTCGGCGAGCAGCACCACGGCCGGCACGAACCAGTAGATGTGGTGTGTCCACGTGATCGGACTGACCAGTCCGCCGACCAGGCCGGTCAGGGTCAGGCCGGTCAGCCCGTCACCGGCACGCGCGGCGCGGACGGCCCGCCACAGGCCGTAGGCGGCCACCACCGCCACGACCACCAACCACAGCAGCCGGTCCGGCTTCTCGGGCGCGGTGAACCGGCTCAGCAGCCCGAACAGTGACTGGTTGCCGACGTAGTCGGTGCGCCCCACGCGCTCGGTGTCCCACAGCTCCTGGGTCCAGAACCGCCACGAGTCCCCGGGCGCGACCGCCGCCGCCAGCAGGGTCGCCACCGCCGCCGTCGCGCTCGCCACCACGGCGGCCCGCCACCGGCGGGTGGCCAGCAGGTACACGATGAAGATGCCCGGGAAGAGCTTGAGCGCCGTCGCCAGCCCCACGCCGACCCCGGCCCAGCGTCGCGCCTGCGGCACGGCGAACAGCAGGTCGGCCAGGATCAGCACGACCAGCAGCATGTTGATCTGCCCGAAGGTGATGGTCTCGCGCGTGCTCTCCACCGCCAGCACCAGCAGCACGGCGGCGGTCAGGGTGAACGTGCGCGGCAGGCCGTGCCGGGCGATCACCGGCGTCACCAGCCACCGGGTGGTCAGCACCACGGCCGCCACCGTGAGCACCGTGAAGATCGCCACGGTGGCGCCGAGCCGGAGCAGCCCGAACGGCCACAGCAGCAGCGCGCTGAACGGCGGGTAGGTGAAGTAGAGCTCACCCTGCACCCGGTCCGGTTGGGCGTAGTCGTAGAGCGGGTGGCCGACGCGCCACCAGTCCACCGCGGACATGTAGATCTTGAGGTCGAGGAACTTGTGGTTCAGGCCAGGCAGGTAGAGCGCTGGCAGCACGGCGATCAGGGCCACCACCGCGACCAGGCGACGGACCGTGCGGCCGCCGGGATCGTCGTCCGTGACGGCGGGCGGTGCTACGGGTTCTGCTGGCACCCCGAAACCCTAGCGGGCCGGGTGGCCCGGAGCGCGCAGCCGCGGGGCGTGGGCTGCGCGTAGGCTGTCCCGGTGGCTGACCTCCTCGTCTGGATCGACTGTGAGATGACCGGGTTGGACCTCGGCAGCGACAAGCTGATCGAGGTTGCGGCACTGGTCACCGACCCCGACCTCAACGTGCTGGGTGATGGCGTCGACGTGGTGATCCACGCCGACGAGGCGGCGTTGGAGGCGATGCCGGAGATCGTCCAGACGATGCACGCCAAGTCCGGCCTCACCGAGGAGGTCCGCCGTTCGGTGGTCACCCTGACCGAGGCCGAGGACCTGGTGCTGGAGTACGTCAGCACCTTCGTCAAGGACCCGCGTACCGCGCCGCTGTGTGGCAACTCGATCGCCACCGACCGCGGCTTCATCGCCCGGGACATGCCCCGCCTCGACGTGCACCTGCACTACCGCATGATCGACGTGTCGTCGATCAAGGAACTCTGCCGCCGCTGGTACCCCCGCGTGTACTTCGGTCAACCGCAGAAGGGCCTGGCGCACCGGGCGCTCGCCGACATCCGCGAGAGCATCCGCGAGCTGGAGTACTACCGGCGCACCATCTTCGTACCGCTGCCCGGCCCGGACGTCGAGACCGCCAAGGGCATCGCCGCCGAGCTCTGAGCCGGCGCTGTTCGGCCGGCCGGCGGGGAACCCGCTGGACGTCGTGCGCGGGGGTGGGGCTATTATTGGTCCGCACGCCGCCCGGGGCGATCAACCGGGCGTCGGAGGCGTGGTGGCTGTAGCTCAGTTGGCAGAGCACCGGGTTGTGGTCCCGGTTGTCGTGGGTTCAATTCCCATCAGTCACCCCACATCTCAGGCCCCCTCTCCGGAGGGGGCCTGAGTCGTTGTGCCGACCCCTTCGGCGAATGATCCACTCCGTTTACCGAAATCCGGGGTGTCCCCGCTGACGGGACACCCCGGATTTCTGGAACCCGGGTCGATGGTGCGTGTGGATCAGGCGGTCGGGGTGGGCGTCGGGGTGGCGGCGTCGTTCGGAGTCGCCGGAGCGTCCGGGTCGTACGGGAGGGCGCTGCCCTTGACGTACTCGTCCCAGCTCATGTTCCAGTCGGTCCAGCCGTTGCCGTTCTTGAGCTTGGTCTCGGTGCCCTTGACCGTGATGGGGTCGCCGACCTGGGTGTTCTTGAACAGCCAGTCGCCGTTGGCCATCGACACGTTCACGCAGCCGTGCGAGACGTTGACGCTGCCCTGCTGGCCCTCCGACCAGGGAGCCGCGTGGATGAACTCGCCGCCCCAGGTGAGGCGCTGCGCGAAGTCAATCTTGGTGCGGTAGCCGTCCTCCGGCCCCAGCTCCTCGAACGTGTCGAAGACGGTCTTGCGCAGCTTCTCGATGACGACCATCGTCCCGCTGGACGAGGGGGTGCTCTTCTTGCCCAGGCTGACCGGAATGGTCTTGATGACCTTGCCGTTGCGGGTCACCGTCATCCGCTTGGTCTTGTTGTCCACCGTCATGATCAGCGACGGTCCGATCTTGATGTCCACCGAGAGGTCCGCGCGGCCGTAGTAGCCGTCGCCCATTGGCAGGCCGCCGGCCTGCACCCGGTAGGAGACCTTGCTGTTGGCCTTCCAGAACTGCTTCGGCCGGTACCGGATCTCCGTGGGGCTCACCCAGTGCCAGATGCCCTCCTGGGCCGGCGTCGAGGTCACCGTCATCCGGCGCTGCACGTCGTCGCGGTAGTCCTCCGGGATCGCTCGGTCGAACTTGACGATCAGCGGCATCCCGACACCGACCTGCTGGTTGTCGCCGAGGAAACTGCTCACCCGGATCTGCTTGTCGGGCTTGGCCATCGTGGTGAAGGTGCTGGTCGCGGTGGCCGGCCGACCGTCGTCGCCGGTGGCCGTGACCGTGGCGGTGTAGCTGGTGCCGTACTCCAGGGCCCCGCTCGGCTGCCACGTCTTGCCGTCCGCCGCGAGCTTGCCCTCGACCGCCTTGCCGGCCGCGTCCTTGAGCTCGAAGGCGGTCTCCTGGGCGTCCTTCGTGCTGAAGGTGATGCCGGTGGACGCGGGCACGTCCTTGGCGTCCGTCGCCGGTTCGGCGATGGTCGCCGATGCCTTGGGCGCTGGGCTCTCGGCGCCGCCCTGCCACGAGGACGGCTTGCCGCCGTCGCTGTCGGTGCAGGCCGAGGTGAAGGCCAACGCCACGGCGAGGAGCCCGGCCGCGAGCACGCGGCGTCGCCCACGGGGCCGGATCAGCTGGTGCTGGCTAGCTCGCATGATGTCCTCACAGTCGTGGTCGCTGACCCATCGTCTCCTAAAGACGTGTCAGAACCGGTCCTGGTTGCCGAGGGTGAACAGAAACACGCCGATCACGATGCCGGATTTTTGCTACTATCCGGCGTTTCGTGATCCGGGCTCGTCTTCCTGCCGGAGCTGAGGGGTCGCCCATCGCCGTCGTTACGTCGCGGGCAGAGCAAGGGTACGCGCCGGCCCGTGCCATCGGCAGGGCCGGCGCGATGACGCCTGTCGCTCAGAGCGCCGGGCCGGAGCCACCCTTGGGTACCGGCAGCGCGCTGCCCTTGATGAACTCCGACCAGCTCAGGCTCCACGCCGTCCAGCCGTTACCGGCGGCGATCCTGCGCTCGGTGCCCTTGATCGTGATCGGGTCGCCGATCCGGGTCTTCTCGAACAGCCACTTGGCGTTCGTCATCGACACGTTCACGCAGCCGTGCGAGACATTCTGCCGTCCCTGTACGTGCTCCGACCAGGGCGCGGCGTGGATGTACTCGCCGCCCCAGGTGAGCCGCTGGGCGAACTGGATGTCGGTGACGTAGCGGTTGGCCGGGTCCGGATCGTCGCGGGTGTCGAAGACCGTGGCCTCCTTCTTCTCCATCACGACCAGCGTGCCGCTCGACGACGGGGTGCTCCTCTTGCCCAGGCTCACCGGGATCGTGCGCGTCAGCGCGCCGTTCTCGTAGACCGACATCTTCTTGGTGGCGTTGTCGACCTTCATCACCAACGACCGGCCGATCTTGGCGGAGGCCTTGCGGTCCATGTCGCCGTACTTTCCGTTGCTCAACGGCACCCCGGCCAGCGCGATCCGTACGGTGAGGGTGGTGCCCGGCTTCCAGTACTCCGGTGCCCGGTAGTACGCCTGCGTGCCGTTGTCGACCCAGTGCCAGGCGCCCGGCTGCGGCGGGTCGGTCTTGACGAACATCCGCTTCTGCACCGCCGCCCGGTCCTTCTTGGGAATGCCCGGGTGGAACTCGGTGACCACCGGCATGGCGACGCCGTAGCTCTTGTCGTCGAAGAGGTACAGGCCAGACCCGATCATCGACTTCGGCTTGGCCATCGTGGTGAAGGTGCTGGTGCCCTGACTGCTCGTGCCGTCCGGCCCGCTCGCCGTCACCGTGGCCGTGTACTTCGTCCCCCACTTCAGGGGAGCGGACGGCACCCAGGCCGAGCCGTCGGCGCGGAGCTTGCCCTCCACGGTGCCGCCACTGGCCGCGCTCAGGGTGACCGCGGACACCTTTCCGCCGCTCGGGAGCTTGGCGCTGATCTCCGTACTCACGGGTTTGTTCTTCGTGCCGTCGGCCGGGTTCAGCGTCAGCGAAGGTCCGCTGGGCGCGCTCGGCTCGCCGCTCGTCGACGGCGCGGCCGAGTCGGGTGCGGCACTCGCATCCGCCGACGTCCCGCCGACGAATTCCGGCTTCTTCTGCTCGTCGCCGCACCCGGTCAGTGCCAGCGACGCCGCCAGGGTCAGAGCGCCCACCACCGCCCCGGCTCGCGTGAACCGTGCCATCCCCACCTCTGTTCTCGCGTACCTGGCGGACATCGTGCCCCATCAGTGCCGAGACCCACGCCCCCGTCTCGTGCCAGACAGCCTCTTTGTGGCTGTATGCCCGTTAAGCTCGACCGAAGGGGGGAGCCGGGTAACCGGATTGGAGCCCGGGTTGGCGGGGTGCTAATCTTCTCCCCGTTGCCGACGAGCGCCGCTAGCTCAACTGGCAGAGCAGCGGACTCTTAATCCGCGGGTTCGGGGTTCGAGTCCCTGGCGGCGCACCAACGAGCAAGGCCCCGATCTGGTGATTGACACCAGTCCGGGGCCTTTTTCGTGTACGCCAGCGTAGTCGGCCCACGGGCGCGTCGCTCCCACCTCCTCTCGAGCCAGTCGTAGCATTTCGTGGACGCACGAAACGAAGGCGGTTACGATTCTTTCGAGAAGGAGGGGCCGTGACTGCAGCTGCGCTGAAGGAAGAGACGTACCTGCCAGAGGCCGATGGACAGGTTGCCCAGGTCCATGACTTCATGCAGGCCCATGAGATGGCGGGCCGGGGGCCAGTGGCGCCACGGTACTTCCTGGCTGGTGCTACCCCTGGCGACCGCGTCGAGCTTCCCGCCGAGGTCTACGGGATGCTTCGCCAGGTTGTTGAGGCGTTGCAGCAGGGCTTTGCGGTGACCGTGGCGCCGCGGACGCTGAAGCTGACGACCCAGCAAGCCGCCGACCTGCTTGGAGTCAGCCGACCTACCGTCGTGAAGTTGCTCGACGAGGGCAAGATTCCGTTTGAGCGATTGGGAACTCATCGCCGCGTTCTTCTGCCCGACGTGCTTGCCTACCGGGCGCAGCGCAGGGCCGAGCAGTATGCGGCGCTCGAAGCAACCTCAATGGACATTGATGACGAGGAAGACCTCGACGTGGTAACGCAGCGACTGCGCGAGGCGCGGCGCGTAGTCGGACGACGCCGCAGGGGCCTGACAGAATAGGCGCGTGTTCACAGCCCTCCTCGATACCTGTGTTCTCTGGCCCGATCTGCAGCGCGACTTTCTTCTGTCCCTTGCTATCGAGGGTCCGTATCGTCCCGCCTGGAGTTCGGTCGTGCTCGAGGAGCTGGAATACGAGCAGCGGGCAAAGCTGATCGAGCGCGGCTATGAGGCTGACCAGGCCGCCAAGCGCGCGCGGCACCTTATCGAGCAGGTTCGCCAGCATTTTGACGACGCAGAGGTTGGCGGGTGGGAGGGACTGGAAGGCACGTACGGCCTTCCTGACCCCGACGATGAGCACCTGGTTGCTGCTGCGGTTGTCGCTAACGCGGGCGCAATCGTCACGCTGAACGTCCGAGACCTGCCTCCGGGCAATTTGCCCCGCGGGTTGCAAGTGCTTCCGCCCAAGGAGTTCGCAGCCAATACCGTCTCCCTTGATCCGGTCAGAGCTTGTGCTGCCGTGGCTGCCATAGCCGGGCGTTCTGGCAGGCTGGGCGCAGTCCAGACGGTGGAGGACATCTTCGAAATCCTCCACCGTCGTTACGACATGACGTCCGCGGTCGAGATGATGCGACAGGCGGCGGTTGAGTTGCAGGTGCTGCCTGTCGTAACCCGTGTCAATGAGCCGATTAGGCACCCCGATGCGTACGGATCGACGGCAGAGTGACGACGTCCTGCGAAGGTGCGAGCACCGTCCGCTGCCGCCGGCAGTGACCTCCGTCAGGTGTGGTCTGCAGATCGCAGCCGTGGCCACCGCTGCTCGGTCCAGGCCCGCAACAGCCACTCCGCCGGTCCGTAGCGGAACCGGGTCATCCACGCCGCGCTGGCGGCCACCTGCACGGCGTAGATCGCGACCGCGATGAGCAGGACGACCGCGGGTGCGACGGTGCCGGCGAGGCCCAGCCCGACGCCGGTGAAGACCAGCACGCACAGCAGCGACTGTCCCAGGTAGTTCGACAGGGACATCCGTCCGGCCGGCGCGAGTACGGCGACGACCCGTCGCCCCCGGTCGGTCTCGAAGAACTCGAGGAGGCTGGCGGCGTACGCGGCCGCGAGCAGCGGCGCGGTGAGCAGACCGACCGTCAGTCCGGTCAGGTTGGCGCTGCCCCCTCCCGAGGCGAAGACCACCGCGCCGGCCAGCCCGATCGGGTAGCCCACCCGCTGTACCCGGCGCAGGAGCTGCCGGTTCCCGACGACGTCGGTGAGGAGGCGGCGACGCCCCGCCGCGTATCCGAAGAGGAACGCCGAGAGGGCGAGTGGTCCCTGGACGAGGAGCGTGCCGACCATCGCCGGCAGTTGGCGTACGTGCTCGGCGATCACCGAGCCGATGCCGCCCTGTAGTGCCTCGGTGGATCGCTGGCCCGCCGCGAGCGCCGCCGCCGGGTCGGTGACCAGTTGGGTCCCGCTCGTGGCGGCGAGCGCGAGAAGGAAGCCGATCACACCGGTCAGCAGGACGGCGACGCGCAGCGCGGTCCCGACGCGGACTCTGCGCATGGCGAGCAGGACCAGGCCGAGCAGCGCGTACGTGGTCAGGATGTCGCCCTGGAACAGCAGCACGGCGTGCAGGATGCCGAGCACGAAGAGCCCGACCATCCGTCGCCGGAACCGGGGTGCGATCGCGACACCGCGCCGCGCGGCGGAGTCGAGCTGGAGGGTGAAGCTGTAGCCGAACAGGAAGGCGAAGAGCAGGTACGCCTTCATCGCGAGGAGCAGTTCGACCAACCATCCGACCGCGTGGTCGCTCCACGAGTCGTGGGCGGGATCGGGGACCAGGTGGAAGGGATATCCGGAGGCGAAGAAGGCGACGTTGACGAGCAGGATGAGGAGCAGCGCCACGGCGCGCAGGGCGTCGACGTTGGCGATCCGGGAGAACGTCCCGGGCGACCCTTCGAGCACCACCGGCGGGTCCTTGCTGGAGAACGTCACGACTACCCCCGTAAGCAACAGAGAACCGTATTCGCAGGCTATGAAGTGAGCCGTCCAGGTGACAGCCGGTGAGCGGGACTGTCGCAGGTGGGGCAGGCCCTACCCCGCAGCGACCGGTCCCCGACAGAGCACGGGAATCCCGTACCCGCGCCCCTACAGTCCCCACCATGAGACGGATGCTGCGACCGGCGATCGGACTCGCCGTACTGCTGACGGCCCTGGTGGCCGGGGCGGCGAGTGCCGCCGCAGCGCCCGGCGACGGCGGCCTCGGCCTGGTCCTGCGCGCCGGGCAGGCGGACTACCGCGCCGGTGACCAGGTCCGCCTGGACCTCACCGTCACGAACTTCACCGGGTCGGCGTGCGCGCTGCCGACCACCGCCGTCGGCACCGTCCAGATTGCCGGGGTACGCCGGGACGGGCGCGACCTCACGCCGACGCTCGCCCGCAGCTTCCACGACGACGGGATCGCCGCAGCGGCCACCGCTGGTCTGACCACTGTCGAGCCCGGCGCGACCGCTGCCGTGACGCTGACCGGAGTACGGCTCGGTGACGCGCCCGGCGACGTCGTGCTGCGCTCGGTGGCCGCCACCGGGGACGGCGGTGGACTCGACTCGCTCTGGCCGGTGGGCGCTCCCGGCCGGTACGAGGTCACGGCCGGCTACGTGACCCTGCCGGTCGCCGGCGCGGTCGACAGCTGTCGGGGCGCGACGGCCCTGGGGACCACCACGTTCACGGTCGGTGACGGCGGTGGGTCCGGTCGCCGCTGGGTCTGGCTGATCGCTGGTGGACTGCTGCTGGTGCTGCTCCTGGCCGCGCTGGTGGCCCTGCTGCGGGTACGCCGCCGCCGGCCGACGGCCGCGACCGTTGCCGTCCTGCTGGTGGCCGTCGGCGCGCTGGTCGGCGGCGGTGCCCGTCCGGCCCGGGCCGACTACTCGGTCGACCCGACCTCCGGCGTGCCGATCAAGGGTGTCGACTTCCAGGCGGCTGTCGACGGCTGTCTGAGCGGGTTCGCCACGGCGGGCGGGGACCCGTCCGGCCTGTTGCCCCGGCTGAAGGACAAGAAGAGCCCGAAGGTGCGGATCATCCCCACCCCGGGCGGCTCCGGCGCGTTCGAGACACCGGACAGCCCCGACGGCAAGGGTTCGTCCACAGTCACCTGGAACCCGACCTCCACAGACCCGTACGACGACGGGGTGGCCCGGGACCCCTGCGCCGCGCTCTACCACGAGTTGAACCACGCGGACGACATCTCCCGGAACGCCGTCCCACCCGGCGAGTGCGGGAGCACCGGCATTCCCACCGCCGAGGTGCGGGCGACGTTGGCCGAGAACCGGTACCGGGTGGCGAAGGGCCTGCCGCCGCGCAAGGAGTACAAGGGCAAGACGCTGCCCAAGAGCCTCGACGAGTGCAAGAAGCCGCCGAAGAAGACGCCCCCGCCGAAGGGGCCGGCGAAAATGTGCGAGGACGGCGCCGACTGCGGCGGCAGCAACGGCGACCCGCACCTGGTCACCTTCGACCGGGTCGCGTACGACTTCCAGGCCGTCGGCGAGTTCACCCTGGTCGCGGCCACCGGTGGCGACCCGCTGGAGATCCAGGTCCGGCAGGCGCCGATGGCGGGCTCCCGCTCCGCCTCGGTCAACTCGGCCGTGGCGTTCCGGGTCGGCGCCCACCGCGTCGCGCTCACCCTCACCGACGGCGTCACCCGGGTGCACGTGGACGGCGCACCGGTCGCCGTGCCGCCCAGACGGACCGACCTGACCGGCGGCAACCTCACCCGCCGCCCGTCCGACACCGGAGAATCCGACGGGTACGACGTGACGTGGCCGGACGGCTCGGCGGCGGCGGTGGACCAGATCGGCAGGTACGGCTACCGGGTGCTGGTCCGGCTCGCCGACGGCCGGGCCGGGAAGGTACGCGGCCTGCTCGGCGACTTCGACGGCGACCCGGCCGACGACGTCGCGCCCGCCACCGGGGCGGCCCTCACCCAGCCCGTGCCGTTCACACAGCTCTACCCGACGTACGCGGACAGTTGGCGGATCACCGCGGACCGCTCGCTGCTGCACTACGACGACGGGCAGGACACCGGCACGTTCACCGACCGTGCCTTCCCCGAGCGGGAGATCACCGTCGGCGACCTCGACCCGGCCCGCCGCGCCACGGCCGAGCAGATCTGCGGCTGGGCGGGCGTCACCGCTCCCGCCCAGCTCGCCGAGTGCGTCTTCGACGTCGCGGTCAGCGGTCGTCCCGAGTTCGCGGTGGCCGGCGCCAGCACCGAGCGGGTCGCCCCGCCCGCCGCCCCGTCGATCACCGCCGTGGCCGTGGCGAGCGCCAGCCTGACCCCCGGCGGGGCACCACTGACGTTCCCCGGCCGGGCCGGGGACGCCGTCTTCGTCGACGTCATTGCGCCCGGAATGGTCAACCGCTGCTCGCCGTACGTGCTCACCGATCCGACCGACGGTCTGATCGGAGCGGGCTGCGCCATCGACGGCGTCGGGTACATCGACCGCGTCGACCTCACCGCCACCGGCACGTACGCCCTGCGGGTCACCGCCGCACCCGGCGACACCGGACGAGCCGCCGTCCGGGTGTACGTGGCCCGGGACGTTAACGGCACGCTGCAGGCGGACGGCCCGGAGGTCACCGCGACCCTGGAGCAACCCGGCGCGTGGGCCCGGTACCGGTTCACCGGGCGGCAGGGTGAGCGCGTCTTCGTCGAGGTGCCCACGAGCACACTGCCCAACCAGTGCTCCCCGCTGGAACTGCGCGACACCCAGGACCGGCTGCTGAGCAGCGGCTGCGTGATCAACGGCGTCGGCGAGATCGACGGCACACTGCTGCCCGCCGACGGGACGTACACGGTGGTGGTGGATCCGACCGGACGCACCACCGGCGCGACCACACTGCGGCTGGTCAGCAGCCGCGACCGGGCGGCGACGATCACCGTCGGCGGTCCGCCGGTCGTCGCCACCGTCGAGCGACCGGGCGCGGTCACCAGCTACCGGTTCACCGCTGGCGCCGGCGCGTCGGTGAGTCTGACCGCGACCGCCACCGAACTGCCCGACCAGTGCGGTGTGCTGGAGTTACGCGCCCCCGACGGCAGCCTGATCAGCAGCGGATGCGTGGTCAACGGGGTTGGTGAGATCGGGCCGACGACGCTGCCGGCCGCTGGCGCGTACACGGTGGTGGTGGATCCGTCCGGGGTCGCGACCGGGCAGGTCACGTTGACGCTGCGGTGAGGTGGAGACGGCTACTGCCGTTTGGGGAGCAGCAGTTCCTGGTGGTCGAGTTCCCGCTCCAGGATCCGCAGCTCCTCGTCCGGCAGCCGCCCCGAATCACGCCAGCGCACCAGCTCCTCGCGCTGCGCGTCGAGGGCCGTACGGCGGACCCGCAGCGCCGTCTCGTACTGCGGTGAGGTGGGCAGCTCGCCGGACCCGCTCTGCTCGAGCAGGTCGAGTCGGCCGCGATAGCGCGCCAGTCGGGCCAACAACTGCGTACGCGTGGTGTTGACGGCCACCGCGCTGTCCGGCTCGGCGGCGGCGACCTCGTCGAGGCGGGCCAGAGCCGCCTCGACCGCGGCGGAGCGCGCCTCGTTGCGTACCCGAGCCTGGTCGGTTTCGTTGGCACGCAGGCCGAGCATCCGCACGAGCGGTGCGAACGTCAGACCCTGCCCGACGAGCGTCACGAGGACGACCACGAAGGTGCAGAACAGCAGCAGGTCCCGGTCGGGAAAGGGCGACCCGTCGTCGGTGGTCAGCGGGAGGGTGAAGATCGCGGCCAGGCTGATCACGCCGCGCGTGCCGGACCAGCTCAGCGCCACCACCTCGCGGGAGCTGAGCCGGCGGGCGTTGCGGTCGGCCCGCGCCACCTGTCGGGCGCTGCTCGGCTCATCGGTGTCGTCCTGCTCGGAGACACCACCGAGGCGGGTGTGCAGGGACCGGGGGAGCGACTGGGTCATCACCAGCCAGGCCGGGCGTAGGAGCAGCACCACGCCCACGGACACCGCGACGGCGATGACGATCGTCGAGGTGTCGTACTGGCGTAGACCCTTCACCACCTCGGGAAGCTGCTGTCCGATCAGCAGGAAGACGAAGCCTTCGAGGAGGAAGTCGACAAGTCGCCACACGGCGTTGGTCTGGAGTCGGGCCGCCCCGGACCCGACCTGGGGCGTCTGGTGGCCGACGATCAGCCCGGCGATCACCACGGCGAGCACCCCGGAGACGTGCAGCGCCTCGCCCAGCAGGTAGGCGACGAACGGTGTCGCCAGCGAGATCGCGTTGGACATCAGCGGGTCCGCGGTGAGAGGTCGGGCCAGCCGTTTCGCCCAGGCGACAGCCACCCCGACGGCCACCCCACCGACCGCCGCCACCACGAACTGCGCGACGGCGGCGGGAAACGAGAACGTCCCACCGACGGCGGCGGCCACCGCCACGCTGAGCATCGTCAGGGCGGTGGCGTCGTTGAGCAGTCCCTCGCCCTGGATGATCGTGACCATCTTCGGCGGCAGGTTGACCCGGCGGCCCACCGCGAGGGCGGCCACCGGGTCGGGCGGGGCGATGGCGGCGCCGACCGCGATTCCGGCGGCCAAGGTCGCACCCGCGACGAACAGGTGGAACCCGAGGCCGACGAGCAGCCCGGTGAGGAGCACCAGCACCACCGAGAGGCTGACCACGATGCGCAGGTTCCGGCGGATGTCCAGCAGCGAGGAGTCCAACGCGGCACTGTAGAGCAGCGGCGGCAGCACGACCATGAGCACCAGCTCGGGGTCGAGGCCGACGTTGGGACCGGGGAGCAGCGCGTACACGATGCCGATGAGCGGCAGCAGCGCGGCCGCCGGCAGGCCGGTGCGGGACGCCACCCACCGGACGGCGACCACGACCGCCACGGCGGCGAGCACGAACAACACCATCGAATGGGCGCTCACCTGGTGTCGTCCCCCTGGATCGGCGCGCGGGTATCGGGTCGACCCTACCCGCCAGAGGAACGTACGGGCTCGTCGCGGGCTCCGGCGCCCGACCGCCCGACCTTGCCCATCCATTGGCGCGCTTCTATAGTTGCGCGATCACCACATTCATGGCCGTGGTAACGCGGCCGGGTCGTCGAAGCGCTTCGACGATTCGTCGTCTCAGGCCCGTCAGCCGGGTGTCGAGCCTGGCCACGCCGGTCTTGGCGCTGAATCGCGCCTGTCGTACGACATGAGGAGAACCGCATGCGGAAGTGGCGCCTTCGGCGCGGAATCACCGCGCTCGCGCTCGCCCTGCTCGCCCTACCGACCGTCCCCGGCACGGCACACGCCGACCCCGCCTACCCGTTCCGGGATCCCCACCTCCCCGTCCAGGCCCGGGTCGACGATCTGCTCGGCCGACTCACCCTGGACGAGAAGATCTCGTGGCTGCACCAGTACCAGCCGGCCGTTCCCCGACTGGGCATCGGCCTGTTCAAGACCGGCACCGAGGCGCTGCACGGCGTCGCCTGGTCGACCGACATCGACAACAACGGGGCGGTGGTCAAGGCCCGCGGCACGTCCTTCCCGCAGCCGGTGGGCATGGCGAGCACCTGGAACCCCGACCTGATCCAGCGGGTCGGCTCGGCCGTGGGTGACGAGGCGCGTGGCTACCACGCGCAGAACCCCCGGGTCTGGGGTCTCAACCTCTGGGCGCCGGTGGTCAACCTGCTGCGCGACCCGCGCTGGGGTCGCAACGAGGAGGGCTACTCCGAGGACCCGCTGCTCACCGCCAGGATCTCCACCGCGTACGGCTCGGGGATGACCGGCGGAGACCCGGACCACCTGAAGAGCGCACCGACCCTCAAGCACTACCTGGCGTACAACAACGAGGTCCGGCGCGACGTCACCTCGTCGAACGTCCCCCCACGGGTGCTCAACGAGTACGACCGGGCGGCCTTCAAGCCGGCCATCGCGGCCGACGCGGCGACCGGCGTGATGGCGTCGTACAACCTGGTCAACGGCCGTCCCGCCACCGTGGACCCGGACCTGGCGACGGTGGTACGAGGCTGGACCGACCAGCCGTTGATGAACGTCACCGACGCCTGGGCGCCGAACAACCTCGTCGCCTCGCAGGGTTACTACCCCACCCAGGCGGAGGGGAACGCGGCCATCGTCAAGGCCGGCCTCAACAGCTTCATCACCGACGACACCAACGCCCAGCCGACCGTCACCGCCATCAAGCAGGCCCTCGCCGCCGGCCTGCTCACCGAGGCGGACATCGACGCCCGGATCTCCGAGACCCTGAACATCCGCTTCCGCCTCGGCGAGTTCGACCCGGGCGGCGGCCGGTACGGGGCGATCACCCCGGACGTCATCAACAGCCCGGAACACCAGCGGCTGGCACGTCAGGCCGCCGGCGAGGCGATGGTGCTGCTGAAGAACTCCCGGCAGGCCCTTCCGCTGAACCCGTCCCGGACCCGCAAGGTGGCCGTGCTCGGCCCGCTTGCCGACACCCTCTACACCGACTGGTACGGCGCCGACATGCCCTACGAGGTGACCGCACTCGACGGCATCCGTGAGCGGTTGGGCAGCTCGGCCAGCGTCGACGGGCTCGACGGGGCCGACCGGATCGCGCTGAAGGACCCGTCCACCGGCCGGTACGTGACCGCCACCGGCACCACCGACGCGGACCCGGTCGCCACCACCGGCACCGACGCCTCGCTCGCGGCCCAGTTCGACAGCGTCGACTGGGGGCAGGGCGTGGTGACGTTGCGCAACGCGGCCAACGGTCGCTACCTCGGCTACAACTGGGGGCCGTTCGTCACCCGCGACGTGCAGCCGAACGGCTGGTACGTGCAGCAGCAGTTCACGCTGGAGCCGCAGGCCGACGGGACTGTCGCGTTGCGTTACGCCGGCTACGAGACGACCGAGAGCTGGTTCGGCGTCAACACGTACGTCACTGTCGGCGACGACGGCGCCCTCAAGCTCGGCGCGTCCACCGCGGCGGACGCGACCCACTTCTCCCGCGAGGTGATCAGCAGCGGTGTCGACCGTGCCGTCGCGGCGGCCAAGGCTGCCGACACCGCGGTCCTGGTCGTCGGCAGCAACCCGTTCATCAACGGGCGCGAGGCGCACGACCGCACCTCGATGGCGCTGAGTGCCGGCCAGGAAGCGCTGGTCAAGGCCGTGACGAAGGCCAACCCACGTACGGTGCTGGTGGTGCAGACCAGCTATCCGGTCACGATCGGGTGGGAGCAGGAGCACGTGCCGGCGATCGTCTGGACCACCCATGCGGGCGCGGAGACGGGTCATGCCATTGCCGACGTCCTGTTCGGTGACCGCAATCCGTCCGGCAAGCTCACCCAGACCTGGTACCAATCGGACCGGCAACTGCCGCCGGACCTGCTGGAGTACGACATCATCTCGTCCGGTCAGACCTACCTCTACAGCACCGCGAAGCCGCTCTACCCGTTCGGCCACGGGCTGTCGTACACCGGGTTCCGGTACGGCCAGCTCCGCACGGACGCCCGGTCGGTCGCGGCGGACGGCACGATCACGGCCCGCGTCGAGGTGACCAACAGCGGGAGCCGGGCGGGTTCCGAGGTCGTCCAGCTCTACGCCCACCAGCGCACGTCGCGGGTGAAGACCCCGATCCGGGCGCTCAAGTCGTTCCAGCGGGTGGACCTCGCCCCCGGGCAGACCCGCACCGTCACGCTGCGGGTACGGGCCGCCGACCTCGCGAACTGGGACGTCACCCGCAGTCGGTGGGTGGTCGAGTCGTCCACGTACGACCTGATGGTCGGCGCGAGCGCCGCGGACCTCCGGGCCCGGACGGCGGTCGCGGTGCGCGGTGAGGCGATCCCGGCCCGGGACCTGTCCCGGACGACCAGGGCCGAGAACTTCGACGGGTACGCGGGGGTCCGGCTCGTCGACGAGACGAAGGTACGCGGTACGGCCGTGGGTGCCACCGCCTCCGGCCAGTGGATCTCCTTCGCGAAGTCCGCAGTGCGTCCGGGCAGCCATACCTTCACGGCCAGGGTCGCCAAGGCCACGGCGGGTACCGGCACGATCCAGGTTCGACTGGGCTCGCCCACCGGACGACTGCTGGGTACGGCCACCGTGCCCAGCACCGGCGACGACTACCGGTACGTCAGCGTCAGCGCCGAGGTGGCCCGGGCCGCCGGCACCCACGACGTCTACCTGGTGTTCGACACTCCGCTGCGGCTGGCGGACTTCTCGCTGCGGTGATGCGTGCTCGGCGGCTGCGGGGCGCTCGGGCGCTCGGTGACCGTTGGCGGCTGGGCGGTACGACACGCCGAGCGGGGCGCTGCTGAAGCAGCCACCGATCGGGTCGGGCCGGGGTGCCTCGTGCGCCCCGGCCCGATTCATCGGATGATGCCCACCCGCACCTGGTAACAGTCGCGTCTTTTGCCTTCTTCATAGGCATTTAGACATAGATGAGACCCAATCTCGTATTGCATTCGTCACACGTCTGACATACGCTCCGCGAGAGACTTCGTAGCGATTGGCAAAAGAGTGCGGTCGGGCGGCACACGCCCCCCGCCGATCCTTGGTGGCGTCGCTGTTCCCTGCTTGTCGCTCGATGCACGTACCAGGCACCACGTCGACGACAAGTGAGAAAGGACAGCACGTGACATCAGCCGTATCCACCACCCGCACGGCACTGCTCGCGGCGGCGCTCGTCGCCGCCACGCTGCCGGCCGTGGTGATCAGTCAATCGCCGGCCTCGGCCGCGGTCCAGGAGACCTACTACGTCGCCCCGGACGGCAACGACAGCAACCCGGGAACCCTCGCGTCGCCGTTCAAGACGGTGCAACGCGCCCGGGACGTCGTCCGCACTGTGAACGTGAACATGACCGGCGACATCAACGTGTACCTGCGCGGCGGCAGATATCCGGTCACCAGCACCGTCGAGTTCGGCGCCAGCGACTCCGGCACCAACGGGTACCGGATCAGCTACGCCGCCTACGCCGGCGAGACCCCGGTCCTTGACGGCGGCGTCCCGGTGACCGGGTGGACCCAGCACAGCGGCAACATCTGGAAGGCGCCGCTGGATCGCAGCACCAAACTGCGCACGCTCTACGTCAACGACAAGCGCGCGCAGATGGCGACCAAGACCATCAGTTCGGCGGGGTGCTACGGGACGTACAACGTCACCGCCGGCCAGGCGTCCTGGGCGTGGGAGTCGGGCTCCCAGTGCGACGGCGCGAAGTACAGCCAGAACGACTTCCCCGCCATCCCCCGCAACCAGGACGACATCGAGATCGAGACGGGCACGACCTGGACCACCGCCATCGTGGGAGTCCGTCAGGTGACCACCGACGGCACGAACCGCGTCGCCCTGTTCCAGCAGCCGGGTGCGGCCATCGCGCAGGGCGCGTTCAACGGCAACGCCCAGGTCGGCGGCTCCCACAAGCTCATGAACGCGTACGAGTTCCTGGACGCGCCGGGCGAGTTCTTCTTCGACAAGAGCAGCAAGACCGTCTACTACTACAAGGCCAGCTCCGAGGACATGTCGACCGCGTCGGTCTACGCGCCGAACAACGTCACCACCGTGCTGCGCGTCGCCGGCACCTCGACGAGCAGCCACGCGCGCAACATCACCTTCTCCGGCCTGACCGTGCAGCACTCCGACTGGAACCTGTTCAACGTCGCCGGCTCGTCCTTCAAGCAGGCGCAGCAGGGCAACCTCGGCGCGCAGGCGTACGCGAAGGGCAACTTCCACGTCTACTACTACCGCAACGTGGACGTCACTCCCGGCATCGTCCAGGTGCAGAACGCCGACGGAATCCTCCTGCAACGCAACCGGGTCCAGCACACCGGCGCCGACGGCATCAGCATGGTCAACGACGTGCAGAACACGCAGTTGATCGGCAACTACACCAACGACATCGCCGGGTCGGCCATCGACGTCGGCCATCCACAGCACGTCTACATCGGAGACGGCACGTCGAGCAACCGGGAGAAGTACCTCCCGCAGGTCGAGGGGCTGCCGAAGAACATCGACATCAAGAACAACTACATCTACGACAGCGCGGTCCTGTTCAACGGGCACAGCCCCATCTCGGCGTACTTCGTCGACACCCTCACGATCCAGCGCAACCGGATCGAGAAGGCTCCCTGGTCCGGCATCACGATGGGCTGGGGCTGGTGGAACTTCGACGGGTCATCGGGGTCGATCGTGCCCAATCGGCCGACCACGACGGCGCGGAACAACACCATCAGCTACAACCACATCATCGACACGGTCCAGCGCCTCAGTGACACGGCGCCCATCTACACGCTGGGCAGCCAGCCTGGGACCACGATCACCAACAACTACCTCCAGGGTGTGCCCTCGGGCCACAAGTACGGACTCCACCCGGACGAGGGCTCGGCGTTCATCACGTTCCGCGACAACGTCCTGAGCATCGACAAGAACGTCACCTGGATGATCAATTCCGACGATTTCGGTCGGAAGCACGACCTCAGCATCACGCAGATCTACGGACCGATCAACAAGGTCTCGAACAAGAACCTGCCGAACAGCACGGTCGCCGACATCCTCGTCTCCTCCGACTACGTCTGGCCGGCGGCGGCGTACGGCATCGCGGCGAACTCCGGCCTGGAGGACGCGTACCGGGACATCATCCCGGCCAGCAGGTTCTCCGCGCCGAACTACGTGCTGCCGGCCAGCACGTACGTCACCAGTGGCACGGCGACGATCCCGATCCGGAGCACCGGCGACGCCACCAAGTCGGTCTGGCTGGCACCGTACGGCACGACCACCTTCACGGCCGGAGCGACGATGACCAGGGCGGCCGGTAACGCCACGTCCATCGCCGTGCCGGCCACGCAGGGCGAGTACCGGCTCTACGTCGTCGACGCACAGGGCAACCGGTCCGCCGAGTCGACCTCCATCGTCCGGCAGCAGAGCGGCGGTGGCAGTCAGCAGGGCGGGCAGCTCGTGGGCGGCCAGTCCGGCCGCTGTGTCGAGGTCCCCAACTCCTCGACGACCAACGGCACCCAGGTGCAGCTCTGGGACTGCGGCAGCGGCACCAACCAGCGGTGGACCTCCACCTCCGGCAAGCAACTGATGGTGTACGGCAACAAGTGCCTGGACGCCTCGGGAGCGGGCACCGCCAACGGCACCCAGGTCATCATCTGGGACTGCCACGGCGCCGCGAACCAGCAGTGGAACATCAACGCCAACGGCACCATCACCAACGGCCAGTCCGGGCTCTGCCTCGACGCCAACGGCGCGGGCAGCGCCAACGGCACGAAGCTCATCCTCTGGTCGTGCAACGGCGGCGCCAACCAGCAGTGGACGCTGCGTAGCTGATCACCACCGGAGTCCGGGGCCAGGCCGACACGGGCCTGGCCCCGGCTACTTCTGGTAGCCGTAGTTGTCGCAGGTCCTGCGTCCCAGGACACAGTTCTTGGTGCGCTTGTTCATGGTGTTGACATCCCACATCACGAACGCGTCGCCGTGCATCGACGAGGCGCTCTTGCCCTCCTTGTCGGAGGCGAGGTAATAGCCCGCCGGGGTGCCCTTGGCCGGGTACTGGATGTCGAAGGTGATCGCCGGAATCCGAACCGGGTGGCCGGGCGGGCAGGTATTGCCGCTGCCGTACGCCACATGGTCCTTGTGGTTGGGGCTGTCCAGGTGCTTGCCGTCCCAGCAGTCGGGGAACTGCAGCATGAAGTGCAGCGTGGCGGTCCCGCCGCAGATCGGCCAGTTGCCGTTGGTGCTGCGGGCGACGCCGTCGAGGTCGCCGGGGCCGTAGAAGGCGCAGTAGAACTGGCCGGTCGCGCCGCGCGGTGTCGGTGTCCTCTTCTTGGCGTCGCCGGAGACCATGCGCAGGCCGTTGGGCATCGGCATCTGGCCTGTCGAGTTCTTCGCGAGCGAGCGGTAGTAGACCCGGAAGCCTGTGGTCTCGACCGGCTTCCCGGTCGCGTTGTCGAAGAGCGTGGGCACCCAGTACGCGGAGTGATCCTGGATCGGCTTGCAGGACGTGGCAGTGAACTTCGTCAGGTCTCCGGCGACGGTGTTCGCGTCGACCGCCTTGTTGCCGACGAAGGAGTGCATGTGTGAGGCGCCCGGGAGACCGGGGGCGACGATCGGGTCATCCGGCAGCCGGTGGCTGTACTGGCAGTCCGCCCGGAACTCCGGGAGGTCGCCGACACCGGCCGGGGCGGGGTCGATTCTCAGCGCCTCGTACGCGTCGGACTGCGCCTTCCAGGCCGCACGGTCGACGGGAACCCAGCCGGTGACGGGGGCCTTCGGTGCGGCAGTGGTCGACGGCGTCGCGCCGGTCGACGGGGTCGCGGAGACCGACGGTGTCGCAGAGGCCGGGACCCCCGTTGCGGGCGACTCCGCCTGCCCAGCCGACGGCGACGGGTATCCGAGGGCGTTGGCCGCGTTCGACGGCTCGGGCTGCGCCCCGCCGTTGCTGAAGTACACCGCCCCGGCCGCGACGACGAGCACGACTGCCACGCCCGCGGCGACGCTCAGTCTCTTGTGGGTGGCCCACCCCGGGGGACGATGACGCGACGGCGGCGGGCCTTCGTACGACACGGGTCACTCCCAACGAACAGACGACAGGGCTGACCCGAACGGTCACGGGCCGCCGTATGGTAGGCATTCGCCGCGCATGCCGGACAGGGTCTTTGAACACTCTTAATCAAGCCGGTCCGGGCGTACGTCTGGACGAAAAATGGGTAATGGTGGGCGATGGAGTCGACCTGGAAACCCCACGAGAAGCACGGCGGCCTGACGGACAAGGACAAGCGCGAGCTGCCGGAGAGCGTCTTCGCATTCCCCGGCAAGCGCAAGGAGCCGATGACCGACGCGGGCCACGTCCGTAACGCGATCGCCCGCTTCGACCAGGTGCAGGGTGTCACCGACAAGGACCGTGACCTGGCCTTCCAGAACATCCTCGCCGCCGCCGAGCACTACGGCGTCGAGGTCGCCGAGACGAACTGGAAGCAACTCGGCAAACTGCCGCACACGCCGAACCCCGCGCACTGAGCACAGCCCGGGGATGGGTTCCGAGGATGGTTCGCGGGCGTGTTAGCGTGCTCGTCGTTGTCAGCGAGCGCCGCTAGCTCAACTGGCAGAGCAGCGGACTCTTAATCCGCGGGTTCGGGGTTCGAGTCCCTGGCGGCGCACCAACGATCAAGGCCCTGACCTGGTGGTTCACCCCGGGTCGGGGCCTTTTCGTGTCGTGTCATGTCGCGGGTGGGTGGTCGCTCGGCCCGCGCAGTCAGGACACCCGCCGTTCGTCGAGGCCGAGCCGCTGACGCTCGACCATGATGATCCGCCGGTCGAGCGGGATCGCCTCGTCGGCGAGGAGGTCGTGGTCGACGTAGCTGCCGTCAGTCGCCGACGGGTCAGCCATTTTCGCGATGCTGTCATGGGTATATGCGCGGATCAGGGCACTCTTGCGTTCGAGCATCTCCACCAACCGCTGATCCACGGTGTTTCTGGCCAGCAGGCGGTGAACCCGTACACCGCGGGTCTGTCCCATCCGGTAGCACCGCCGGATGGCCTGCTCCTCGTGTGCCGGGGTGAGTTGCGGCTCGGTGAGCACGACCACCGATGCCGCTGGGAGATTCATGCCCACCCCGCCAACGCCGATCTGGCTGACCAGGACCGCGTGCCCGTCCGTACCGCTGAAGTCGTCCACGACCTGCTGCCGAGCGGCGACGGGAACGGTCCCGGAGAGCAGGAACGTCGGAGTGCCTTCCTGCAGGCTCACGCGTACGCGGTTCAGAACCTCCAGGAAGTAGGAGAAGACCACGACCTTCCATCCGTTGTCCGCGGCCTCCTGGACGACCTCGCGCAGGCGCTCCACCTTCGCCGGCATACGTGATCCGTCCGTGACCACGGCGGCACGACGCATGTCGGCGAACCGCCGGGCCTCGACCGCCCGCTGGTAGGTGCGCGTCTCCGCCTGACCCATCTCGACCCAGTCTGCGACCTCGATCAGGTCCGGAAGTTCGTCGAGGACGTCTTTCTGGTTGCGGCGCAGGTACACGTTGGCGACCTTGCGGCGGAAGCTGGCAGCACCGGCCAGTCCGTCCGTGACGGTGATCGTGCCTGCCACCGCGGGGTTCAGGTAACGGATCAAGTTTCGGAACTCGTCGACCCGGTTCAGCATCGGTGTGCCGGTCAGGAAGAGGGCTCGGGGCGCCTGGGCGAGATACGCGGCGACGGCCTGGGACCGCTGGGCCGCGGGATTCTTGATCAGTTGCGCCTCGTCCACGATGACGACGCCGGGGCGGAGGTCTTGAGGTAACGACAGCCGGCTCAATGTCTCGAAGGTGGTGACGGCCACGCCGCCGTCGGCGTGCCATCGGCGGATCGCTTCGTCGCGCTGCGGCCCGTGTAGCCGGTGGGCGGGCAGCGTGCTGTGGGATGCGATCTCGTTGAGCCAGTTCACGATGACGCTGGCCGGGCAGACGACGAGGAAGTGACGCCCTCCGGCGGCAGTGAGGTGGGCGCAGACCGCGATGGCTTCGATCGTCTTGCCCAACCCCATCTCGTCACCGAGGATGCAACGCCGTTGCAGGAGCGCGTACCGGACTCCGAAAGCCTGATAGCCGCGCAACGTGACGCGTAACCTCCCGAGGTCCAGCCCGATCTGCGCGGCCTGGTTCTGCAGAGCCTGCGGCAGGTGTCCATGAGCGGCGGCACCGTCTGTCGTGCTACCGCTGACCCGCTCAAGCAGCGTGTTGTAGACCGCGGCGTGGCGTGTGAAGTCGGCCCACAGCGCATCCCGGCCGGCAGTTGAAGCGTGGGTGTTCAGTTGGTCCTGCCGGGCCAGGAGCGTGGCCGCTGCGTCTGCCTGGCGACTACTCACCAGTCGCTCCACCTCCGCTACCGCTGTCCAGGCAGCCGCCTTGGTGGCGGCCCGAGCGAACAGCAGCCCGCCTCTGTGTGTGGCGCGCCTCGCCCTGCGCAGGGCATCGTCCAGGTCGTCGGCGAGGGCGCCCAGGCGGGCGCTCCCATCGGCGTGCAACTCGGTGACGATGCGAAGCACCCACAGAGCCCGCAACAGCGGCTCCAAGGCCGGGTTCTTGCGGTTGGCATCCAAGCGCACCGAGGCACTCTGCTGGAAAAGGCGTCGAATCGCCTGCGCCGCGTCGGCTATGGCCGCAGCGCTGTGGCTTCCTACTCCTGGAAGGCGTACGAGATCACCGTGCGATGCGTGCAGCACGTCCAGGACTGTTCGATAACCTCGGCGCTCCAGGCTCGGCGCGATTCGCAGACCCGGCCGCACGGATCGGAGTTCCTGGATCGGTGTGCTCCGTAACCCCTCGACCACGGCGTCATGCTGTCCTTGGCGGTACAGTTCTGCCGCCTCAAGCTCCGCGGCTGTTCGAGCCGATCCGAACGCGGTGAGCTGCTCCTGCAGCAGGTGCCCACGACGCCACACCTCGAGTGCGGATTGTCGACTGAAGGTCACCTCTGTTACGTCTCGGGGCTCTGGTCGCGCCGCCTCCCGTTGACCCAAGCCTCTGCTCCTTCCCGCAGCATCCACCCTCCGTCACGCCAGCAGGTGAAGACAACGACGGCACGGTGTCAGAACGCTGATAGACAAGCATCATCTCGGTCCCGAGGTTGCCCGGCCAGCTTGTCAGGCACGACGACTGCGACGGCGGGGTGTTCCGCCCCATCTCACTTGTATCGATCCAACTCGATTGACTAGACATTGACAGGCAGTAATATATCTGCGGGTTCGGTCCGTCCCGGGTCGATCGGCGGTGGGAGTCTCTGATGGGTGTGCAACGACGGCGCAAGCCGCGCTCTGCCACGGTGATCGGTGTGGCCGGATCGCTCGTGGTGGGGCTGCTGACCACCCAGGCCGTCGCCGGCCCGGCGGAGGCTGCCGCCGGGCTCGCCCTCACCGTGGACGTGTCTGCCGCTCGGCACGCGATCAGCCCCGACATCTACGGCATGAACGGGGGCGACCCCGCGCTCGTCACCGAACTCGGCACGCCGGTGGCTCGGTGGGGTGGTAACGCGACCAGCCGTTACAACTTCAAGAACCACACCTACAACACGGGTGGTGACTGGTACTTCGAGAACATCGTGGCCGGACCCGACAACACGGTCGAGGCGTTCGTCCAGCGGAACCGGGACCGCGGGACCAAGCAGGTGGTCGCCGTGCCGTTGATCGGATGGGTGGCGAAGGATTCGCCCTCGCAGCACCCGTTCGCCTGCGGCTTCCCGGCCACCCGCTTTCCCGAGCAGGACTCGTTCGACCAGTGGGACCCCAACTGTGGAAACGGCCGGCACGCCGACGCGAACCTGACCGGTGCCGTACCCACGGACACCTCGATCCCGGCCGACGCGTCGTTCGCGGGCGAGATGGTGTCCCATCTCGTGAACCAGTTCGGTCCGGCGTCCCGCGGCGGCGTGTCGATCTACGAACTCGACAACGAGCCGGTGCTGTGGAACTCCACCCACCGTGACGTGCATCCCGAGCCGGTGAGCTACGACGAGCTGGGCGGCAAGGGCACGGCGACCGCTGCGGCGATCAAGGCTGCCGACCCCCGTGCGGCAGTGCTCGGCCCGTCCGGCTGGGGCTACTGCGAATGGGTGGCGTCCGGCGTGGACGGATGTGCGCCGGGTGCCGACGCGGCGGCGCACGGCGGACTCAACCTCTCCCAGTGGTATCTGAAGAACATGAAGGACTTCGGCGACGCCCACGGCGGAAAGCGATTCCTCGACTACTTCGATCAGCACTACTACCCGCAGATCAGCGGCGGTAAGGACGCGGAATCCAACGCGCTGCGGCTGCGGTCCACCCGGTCGCTGTGGGATCCGACGTACGTCGACGAGTCGTGGATCGGCCCCGGTGGGGTGAACGCGCCGCCGTTGCAGTTCATCCGCCAGATGAAGGCGTGGGTCGCGCAGTACTACCCCGGCACCAAGGTCGCCATCACCGAATACAACTGGGGCGCCCTGGACGACATCAACGGCGCGCTCGCGCAGGCCGATGTCCTGGGCATCTTCGGGCGCGAGGGTCTGGACCTCGCGACCATCTGGGGCGAACCCGCGCCGACCGACCCCGGCGCGTACGCGTTCCGGATGTACCGGAACTACGACGGCGCCAAGAGCAGGTTCGGCGACGTGAGCGTGTCAGCGGTCAGCAGCGACCAGGGCCAGCTGGCGGTCTACGCCGCGCAGCGCTCGTCCGACAAGGCGCTCACGGTGATGGTGGTCAACAAGACGGGCGGCGATCTGACCTCGCGGCTCGCGCTCGCCGGATTCCAGGCCGGGGACAAGGCGCAGCGGTTCACCTACGGCCCGGCCGATCTCACCTCGATCGTCCGAGGTGCGGATCTGCGGGTGACCCGGGGTGGCATCAGCGCGACGTACCCGGCGAACTCCGTGACGCTGCTCGTCCTGCCGCAGCGCCGACACTGAGCCACCTGTTCCTGCCATGAGGCCCTCCGGGGCCGGCACTCGCGCCCTTCTGCTGGCAGCGAAGAGGATGTGGTGAGGTCTCGTCCACCGGCCATGCTGGCAGGCTTCGTGGTCGCTGAGCCCATCGGTACCCCGGACACGATCCTCGTCTGTATCCGGGGCAACTCCGGCTCGGGCAAGAGCAGCATCGGTCGCGAGCTACGACGCCGGCACGGCCGGGGCTGTGCCCTCGTCGAGCAGGACTACCTGCGCCGCATCCTGCTGCGGGAGCGGGACGAGCCCGGCGGGGCAGCGCCGGCGTTGATCGGGCAAACCGTTCGGTTCGCGCTCGACCACGGCTACCACGTGGTCGTGGAAGGCATCATGCACACCAGTCGCTACCGAAGCATGCTGACCGCACTGCGGGACGGCCACCGCGGCCGGTCACTGTTCTGCTATCTCGACGTGTCGCTGGCCGAAACCCTGCGCCGGCACCTCACCCGCCCGCAGGTCAATGAGTTCACCGCCGAGCAGATGAGCGGCTGGTACGCCGCTCACGACGTCCTGGGCTGGCCTGACGAACTCGTTCTGCCCGAGACGACCGGACTGGACGAGGCCGTTGAGGCCATCGCCGCTGCGTCCGGGCTACCCCAGACCGGTCGCGACGACGACCGTCCTCAGAATGTTTCCACTCCGTAGAGCAGTTCTGCCGGCTACCGCATTCGGTCAAGCGCTTCGGCCAGTGATGCCGCGACATCCGGCCGAGAGAAGTCCCAAACCATCAGCAGCCCCTCTGGGCTGGTGAGCGTGAGCCTTCCGTAAAGCATGACCGGTAGTTGCCTATTGTGCTTGAAGCGGCGATCGGGGCCGCCTGACTTGTTGGTGTACTGCCAGGTCGTCCCGACGCATTGGGCGTCGGTGGGTGGGGCCTCCGTCTCGATGAAACGCTGTGGCTGCGCACGGGCATTCACTGCGGTGTAGGGAATATCGGCATACTGTCTGCCATGACGGACGATCAGCCGGTCCGGTAGGAAGTAGACGGAGCGCTCCTTACCGTGCAAGCTCGGAACAGCGATGTTCGTCACGAGCACGGGCGGACCGGCCATGTCCAATGCACCTGTGCTGCGTCGGATCAACGCTCCGGCTCCGGCATTAATTTTCTGCTGGTACGGAGTGCTCAGGGTGCCCTCGGCCTCGACATGCCAAACCCTCTGAATTCGGCTTTCGAAGCCGTTGCTGCCGGTGAGATACGCGTACTTCGCCGCCGGCGCGTCGTCTACCTGGTAGAAGACAACGACTGAGCGACGCGCGACATCACGCTGTCGAAGCCACCACACGGCGGGCAGGCCGGGAACGAGCAGTACGAGGCCATACGGCGCGGAGAGCAGTGTCAAGATTCCCACTGCGACTGCGATCCATGGCCACAGTGGTCGCCGTTGCGCCGCTTTCCTGATCTGGTGGATCAATTCAGAAGGGTGTGCTGCGATCAGATGCTGCACTGGCGTGCTGGACAACTCCCGCATCGCAATCTCGTCAGGTCGGTTCGTGGCCGGTAACGTCGGTTGCAATTGGGGTGAGGGCCCAGTGGTTGCCCTGCCGCCGAAGTAGCTCGTGCCGTAACCCGCGACGCGGATGTAGTTGCCGCGAGGTTCAGCTCCGACCCGGAAACCGGGGACGCCGGCAGAGACGCCGACGCCCGACGGGGACAGGTTGAACCGAAAGGGACCCGCTTTGAGAGTGGTCCGTAGGTAGAAGCCCATCAGTGACCTCACGTCGTCGCGATCATTGCGGGCAACGGTAGGTCCTGGCACCTAACGAGATGATCGGACTATCGGACGTTGCAGTGCGCCGAACGAGCGAATCTCTGCGATGATTTCGTCTTCCAATGCAGCCAACGCGCCCCTTTCTGTCAGTAACCGGACTGAAATCCCCACTCGGCTAACGATGGGCACCTGGATGGTTCAACTGCCGACCCGACTCGTCGATTTTCCTATGAGGGCAGCGACGCTACCTTCGGCGGGCCGTGGTGAAGCCTGGAGGTAGTGATGGGATACCGCTTCAACGCACCGCCGAACTGGCCGACTCCACCTGTCGGATGGGTCCCGCCATCGGGCTGGGCGCCGGAACCCTCGTGGGGCCCGCCTCCGCCCGGGTGGCAGTTATGGATTCCAGATCTGCCGGACCCGGCTGCGGCTGTGCCTGTCGTGGCCGCTCGGCAGGCTGTTGCGGTTCCCGTGGTTGTCTCGCACCAGCGCACCGAGAGTTCGGACATTCCGCTGTTCGGTGCCCGGGGCAAGGCGCGTGAACTGGCGGCGGAGAATGAGCATCTGCGCAGCGAATTAGACCAGGTCAGGGTGGAGTTGGCGTCCCTGCGCACGGAGATGACACGGCTTGGCGTGCTGTCCGCGATCGAGCTTGAGCAGCACCGGGCTCGGATCGGCCGGGAGGTCGCCGACCAGGCCGCAAAGGGCGAAGCGCAGATGGCCGAACTCGATCGGCGTTTGCGTGGTCTCCGTCAGCAAATCGTGGTCACCGAGGAGACCGCGTTGCTGCAGGAGGCAGGCGTCTATCAGTACCGGCATCCCCTGTCGGGTGCTGTGGCGTACCAGAGCCAGCTCAGCCGCCTTCAAGATCGGATCAAGGCGATGACCAGGAAGGACGGCGGGGCGGTCAAGGCCGCTACCGGATGGACGGTCAACGGCTCGGCTGCCGAAGGTCGGGCGATGATCCGAGACTTCTCGAAGCTCATGCTCCGTGCCTACAACGCAGAGGCGGACAACCTGGTACGGGGATTAAAGCCGTACAAGCTCGCCTCGGCCATCGAACGGTTGGGGAAGGTAGCGGCGACTATCGCCAAACTCGGCAAGACGATGGACATCCGGATCGCTGAGGGGTACCACCGGCTGCGGGTGGAGGAACTGGAACTCACCGCCGACTACCAGGAGAAACTCGCGGAGGAGAAAGAGCGGGAACGCGAGGAGAAGGCTCGGCTCCGCGAAGAGCGGCGTGCTCAGCAGGAGATCGAACGCGAGCGCGCCCGGCTCGACAAGGAACGCCAGCATTACGCCAACGCCATGGCCGCCTTGCAGGCCAAGGGTGACGCCGATGGGGCAGCCCAGATGCAGGACCGGTTGGTCCAGATCGACACTGCGATCCAGGACGTCGACCGTCGGGCCGCCAACGTTAGAGCTGGCTACGTATACGTGATCTCCAACCTCGGCGCGTTCGGCGAAAAGATGGTCAAAGTCGGCATGACCCGTCGCTTGGATCCGCTGGACCGGGTACGCGAACTCAGTGACGCCTCGGTGCCGTTCAATTTCGACGTCCACGCCCTGTTCTTCTCCGAAGACGCTGTCGGCATCGAAGCACAGATGCACGCGAGACTGGCAGGCCGACGCGTCAATCTGGTCAACCACCGACGGGAGTTCTTCTACGCCACGCCGGAAGAGGCCAAGGAACACCTGCTGAAGTTGACCGGTAGCCTGCTTCAATACGAGGAGATCCCTGAGGCCCTGGAGTACCGGCAGAGCCTCACCCAGGCTCAGGAGCAACCAGCCACGGCCAGGTGACATCTGGAGGCATGCCACCACCTTGACGCCGGGTCGTATCTGTCGAGATGAGCTTTTTGACGTCCTCAGGCACGCAGTATGGGGATGCTGTCGATCTGACCTTGACGAAGGCTCGATTTGATAATGCCCGACGGCCTCGCTCGCCCGGCCTCGCATGCCACCACTTGGGTCGGCGTAATGGCGAGGTCGATGCTGAAGTCGTGGTCTGTGTGGGGTAGCTCGAATTCCAGCAGCTGGATCTGGTGGATCGTGGTGGCTATGGCGGTATCGGTGGTAACGAGTCCGGCGTCGATAAGGAGGGCGATCTCCAGGTCGGAGTAGCCCGCGCCCTTGCCGAGCCGAACGCCGCCTCGGCTGCTGACGGCGACACTGCCGCAGACGATAAGATCCACCGGCAGCATGTCGTCCGGTCCGACGGTAGGAGCGACCTGCGGCGCACCGGTACTCGTGACCGCGGTCTCGATCGGAGCTGTAAGGAGGGCCGGATCGAGCAGGTAGAACGGCTTGGGAGTAGCGAGCTTCGGGACCGCCATGTAGAGCAGCTTGCCGTCCTGTAGGGCTCGTATCCGGACGGGAAATTGGGCGCGATCCGGGTTGCACTTGATGACTTGGGCCTGCTTCCAGACATCGCAATCCGCGAGTCGGGCTGCGGCCTCCTCCTTGCCGACGAAGTCGGGGATGTGCCCGTGCACTCCGGGTGGGGCCGCGCCGTCACGTTCGAGGAGATCCCACACCTGTTGTCGAACGGCCTGTTTGGCGCGGTCGATGTCTGTCATGTCGGTGCTCCTACGAACTCATGAGGGTGAGGAGTCGGTCATTCACGTCTTGGACCATTGGTTCGTGGCGCCAGGGACGTAGTCCTCGGCCGGCGGCGAAGGCGAGGTTGAGTCCACCGCCGGCGCGCGTCTTTTCGATCACGTCGATGGCCTGGTGCAGGTAGGACGTTGCGGCGTCGACGTCGCGTCGGAGGATGCTGGCGAGGGCGAGGTTGCCGAGGATGACGGCGGTGGACTTGCGTCGTGCGGCGACCAGTTGTCGGGCGTCCTCCAGCGCGAGCATTGCTTGGTTCGGCTTGTTCAGGGACAGCCAGCATGAGCCCGCAAGCCTCGCGTAGTGGCTGGGACAAAAGATGTTTGTGGCGGGATCTCGGGAGTCGACGGCGGCGAAGTGAGCTTCAGCGGCACCGAGGGCGTCTAAGCACTCGTTGGCTTGGCTCAGCATCGCGTGCGCCTCGGCGCGGTGCAGTTGGGCAAGGCCGGCGACGACGCGACTGGCGCTGTGGCCGACGGCGGCGGCGCGGGTGGTGAGGGCAATACCGACGCTGGGCTGCTTGGTGCCGTAGAGAGCAAGATAGCTCTTGCGAAGTAACGCATTGGCCTCGGCGACCGCGTCTCGTGTCTGCTGCGCCGCGCTGATCGCCTGGTCGAAGTAGGCGGCACTCGCAACGTGATCACGTCGCTGCGAAGCGTCCCAGACGAGTTGACCCATCAACGTCGCAGATTCGGTAACCGCTGCCGCCAGTTCGCGCTGAACCGGCCCGTTGCCCGCGTGTTGGCGAAGGAAGGTCGCCTGCCCGTGTAGTTGGCCGGCCTCGGCGAGCAGGAGCGTCGAAGACACCTGGTCGTAGCGCTCGTCGAGGCGCTGCACACAGTCCCGCAGGTAGGCCACCGCGATCAGATCAACACGGCCGGGGTTGCGCAGAACGTAGCCGAGACGCTCGTCGGGCGGCGACGGTGCCTGGCCGACATCGGCCAGGAGATCGGCCAACTCCTCGATCGACAGATCGAGCGCTGCGGCCAGGCGCGGCCGGTGCCAGGGCTGTGGGTCGGTCTCCGCCCGTTCCCATCGAACGACGGTGGAGCGGTCGACGCCGAGTGCCTCGGCGAGGCGTTCCTGGCTGAGCCCGGTCGCCTTGCGGCGCTGGGCCAGCCGGCGTCGACGTCTGTCCGTCACGCGCAGCCTCCCTTCACCGCGACCCTCACTAAACCATTCATCCAGCTCACCCTCTGTGACGCAATGGGGATGCGCCAGATCTGCGCCATCGACGCGCTGGAATCCAGCGACTACCGGGGCTTGTGTGGACACATGGTTGGAACACCTGAGAGCAGACGTCGCGAGGTAACACGGCATGGAGAGAGCAGGCGTGATGAGCGATGAGCCGCCCTGCCCCACGCAGCCCCAACGCCCCGACGCCGGGCAGAGAGAGCACGTCCCGTTGCGCCCGATCTGGCTCTGTCGTGCGTGTGGGCAACCGTGGCCGTGCGGCCGGGCGAAGCTTGCTCTTGTCGCCGAGTACGACGGGAACCCGGTCAGTCTGTACCTCTATCTGGCCAGGCTGTTGCACGACGCCATCGATGACCTGCACAAGCTCAACCCCGCCACCACCGGGTGTGCCAGTGACATCTTCGACCGGTTCCTCGGCTGGCCCACTCGACGCACACGTTCCCGGCACCCGTCTGACGTCGACCTACGACAGACCGAGGAGACATGACAAGGCGAACCTTCCCACGAAGGTCGTCAGGCCTTGGCGAACCTCGTGGTCAGTCGCTCGGTCGCGTTGACCTCGTACTTCATGTGGTAGCCGGCGGCGATCACCATCGCCTCGGCGACCTTGGCGGCGTGCTCGTGGCCCTCTACGGCGGCGTTGGTGGCCAGGTCGACGGGTTGCCCGGTGGCGAGGCTGCCGGCCAGGGCGAGCAGCCGTCGGTCGTCGTCGGACAGGTGCTCGACCGCCGGTAGCGCGAGGAGCGCCGGCCAGTCGCGGATGACCGCTACCTGGATGTCGTGGCCGTCGTCGTACTCGGGGATCTGCACGACGTCGACCAGGTCGGCGAAGCCGGGTTGGTCCGGCAGCTTGGTGGAGGTCAACAGGTGTACTGCGGCCTTCCTGGTGTCGGGACCGCCGATCCAGGCGCCGGCGCGGATCAGCGTACGCAGAGAGTCGGGGCTGAACTCGGAGGTGGACATGGCAGTGGCCTCCTTCGCCGGGAATGCTCGCTCTCGAGTACAGCAGACGTCGACAACTGTGGATTCCGTGCAGGCAATACCGCGCCGGATAGGTCCCCTCGCGCCGGGTATGCGGCGCGAATGTCTGCCCACCAGGGGTCGGAGGCCGACGGCGAGCCGGTGCGCCATCGGGAGTCCCGGATCGACCGAGTACGGGCGCGGGCACGCGAGGGGCTGCGCTCGCGTGCCTGGCGGCTGCGCCTGTTCGGTCTGCTCGCGGTGCAGGCCGGCATCGCCGCGGCGATCGCCTGGTTCGTGGCGTACCAATTCCTGGACAATTCTTCCCCGGTCCTGGCGCCGACGACCGCGGTCGGCATCGTGGCGGCCTCGATGGGGTCGCGCCTGCGGCGCACCATCGAGCTGCTGGTCGGTGTGACCCTGGGGCTGGCGGTCGGTGACACGCTGATGCCGTTCTTCGGCATCGGGCCCTGGCAGACGGGTGTGGTCGTCGTGCTGGCGATCGGGGTCGCCATCCTGCTCAAGGGCGGCGGATCGCTCCTCACCCAGGCCGGTGGCACCGCGGTGCTGATCGCCACCCTGGAACCGCCGCTACGCGACCTGTCCATCCCCCGCTTCGTCGACGCGGCGGTCGGTGGGCTGGTTGGGCTGGGGGTCGGTCTGCTCCTGGTGCCCATCCATCCGCAGCGGACGTTGCTGCGGCTGGCCGAGCCGGTGGTCGGGCCGGCGGCCGACCTCATCCATGAGTTGGCCGCGGCGCTGCGGACGCGCGATCTCGGTGACGCCGAGCGGAGCCTGCGCGGACTGCGGGAGCTCGATCCCCGCCTGGGCGCTCTGAACGACGGGCTCGGGGCCGCGCAGGAGGTGACGCGGCTGGCACCCCTGCGGTGGCGCGAGCGCGATTCCCTGGACTTGCACACCACGGCCATCAGGCATCTGGAGCGGAGCCTGCACGGTTGCCGCTCTCTGTGCCGGCGACTGACGACAGCCCTGAAGGACGACGAACCGATTCCCGAGGAGTTTCCGCAGGCCATCGACCTGCTGGCCGACGCGCTGCCGACCCTGCGTCGGGCGATCCAGACCGGTGCGGAGCCCAGGGAGGCGCGCGACCAGATCCTGGCGGGCATCGAGCTGGTCGGACGCGCGCAGGGAGCCGTCCGGGACTCCACCCGCCCGCACATCCATCGTCTCGGCTATTCCGGGTTGGTCGCGGTGGGGGAGTTCCGGGCGGCCGCCCACGATCTGCTGATCGCCAGCGGGATCGAGACCCAGAGGGCGGCTGCGCTGGTGCGGCAGGCGGTGGACCAGGACCACCAGGATCGAGCGGCGGGAACGGGGACGCCGAGCTCAGACCGCCCGGAGTGAGGCGAGGATGTCGAGGTAGTGCGGGTTGGTCATGACGCCCAGCACGTTGCCGAAGGGGTCCACCACCGCCGCCGTCACGAAACCCTCGTCTCCGTGGGGCGTGATCGGCTGGTACTCCGTGGCGCCCAGCGCCAGGAGCCGATCCACGGTGGCGTCGAGGTCGTCGACGTGCCAGTGCATGACCGCGCCCCCGGGCCCGCTCGCCGCGCCTGGGGGCGCGTACCGGCGGTCGATGATGCCCAGCTCCGCCTGGTAGTCGCCGAGGCGGAACTCGGTGTAGGCGGGACGCCCGTCGGGGCCGGGCCGCGAGAAGTACGCCTCCTGGCCCAGGAATCGGGCGTACCAGTCGGTGGCCGCCGCCACGTCGTCGGCCCAGATGTTCAGGGTGGCGAATCCGCGCAGGCTCATCCAATGTCCTTCCGTCGATGTCGTCAGGCGCCCACGCTATCGGCGGCCACCGACACCTCGCCCGGACGTCGGGACGGCGTTCGTGTAGCGCGCGGGTTCCCGGGTAGTCGTCGCCGTCAGCCTGACGAGGGGGTTCAGCGTGGGGACGACTTTACGGCGAGGCGCTCAACTCGTTGCACCTCGCCGACCGGAGCGGGTTGATGGCGTCGTACGACGGGTGGCGTAAGACGGCGAGCCTGATGGACTGGCTCTGCGACCACTGGGACCAGCCCGAGGACGGCATCTGGGAGACCCGGTCCGGCCGGCCGGATTTCACCTACGGGCGGATGATGTGCTGGCTGGCGCTCGACCGGGCCATCCGCCTCGCACGGGCCCGGGGGCGTCCGGCGGACACCACCCGCTGGGCGGCCGAACGCAGCGCCATCTACGAGCAGGTCATGGCCCGTGGGTTCCATCCGGGCCGGCAGGTCCTCGTGCAGCACTACCGCACCGACATCACCGACGCCTCGCTCCTCGCGATGCCCGGCGTCGGCTTCATCGCGCCGAACGACCCGATGTGGCTGTCGACGTTGCGGGCGATGGACAACGAGCTGGTCTCGGACAGCCTGGTCTACCGATACGACCCGAAGGCGTCGCCCGACGGGCTCGCCGGCTCCGAGGGCACCTTCAGCATGTGTACCTTCTGGTACGTCCAGGCGCTGGCCCAGGCCGGACGGATCGACGACGCCGAACTGACGTTCGAGAAGATGCTGACGTACAGCACGCCGCTGGGCCTCTACTCGGAGGAGATCGCGCCCACCGTGAGCAGATCGGCAACTTCCCGCAGGCGTTCAGTCACCTCTCCCTGATCAGCACGGCCCACCACCTCAACGCGCTCCTCGACCGCGAGCCGTGATGGCCGGCGATCAGAACAGGGTCAGGGGTTCGACAGGTGTCGGGTCGGGCAGCGCGGCGAGGCCTGGCACTCGGGCGCGTACCTCGTCGTGGAAGCGGCGGGCGAGCTGCGGGGCGTCGGCGTTGTCCGGCGTGTGGACGAACATGGTGGGGGAGCGGCCCTCGCGCAGCCAGCCGGCGGCGACCTCGACCCAGCGCTGCCACCCCTCGACGGTCCGGGTGTCGTCGTCGCGACCCAGGTAACGCACGATCGGACGGTCGGTCAGCGCGGCGGCCCGCAGCGGCACCCGGGGCTTCTTGGTCCAGGCGTCGCGCTCGGCGTCACTTGTCGGCGGGCGGCTGAAGAACGCGGTGGTGTCGAAGGGAATCCACTCGGCCGACGCTGCGGTGAGGGTCTCCTCCAGCAGCCGGATCGCGCGTGGCTCGGTGAAGAACGCGGGATGGCGGACCTCCACGGCATACCGGTGGGAAGCCGGGAGCTGCGCGAGGAACCGACCGAGCATGGGTACGTCGGCGGGCGCGAACGACCCCGGCAGCTGGACCCAGAGGGCGTGCACGCGCGGGCCGAGGGGTTCGATCGCGTCCAGGAAGGCGCGCAGCGGCTCGCCGGTGTCGGTGAGCCGGCGTTCGTGCGTGATCACCTTGGGCAGCTTGAGGACGAACCGGAAGTCGGCATCCGTCTGCGCCGCCCAGGACGCCACGGTGTCCCGGGCCGGGGTCGCGTAGAACGTGGTGTTGCCCTCCACGGCATCGCACCAACTGGCGTAGTGCCGTAGGCGCTCTCCGGAGGGCAGCGAGTGGCCCGGCCACGACCGGTGACTCCACATCGCGCACCCCACGTGCAGACGCATGGCGGCCCTCCTCCGGTGTGCGGCCGCGCCCACCATAACCGGCACCCGTTCGACCGAAACCGTCAACCATGGGTTGACGAGACGGCAGCCGTCAACCTAAGGTTGACGGCATGACCGAACCATTCCAGATGAGCAACTCCGTCAAGCTCGACGACCTGATCCAGGCCATCAAGAAGGCCCACACCGACGCGCTCGACCAGCTCACCGACGCGGTGATCGCCGCCGACCACCTCGGTGAGGTCGCCGACCACCTGATCGGTCACTTCGTCGACCAGGCCCGGCGCTCGGGCGCCTCCTGGACCGACATCGGCCGCAGCATGGGGGTCAGCAAGCAGGCCGCCCAAAAGCGCTTCGTGGCGAAGGGCTCCACCGATGCGGCGGCGCTCGACCCGAACGCCGGCTTCGGGAGGTTCACCCCGCGCGCCCGCAACGTGGTGATGGCCTCGCAGGAGGAGGCCCGGGCCGCCGGAAACCCCGAGATCGGACCCGCGCACCTGGTGCTGGGCCTGCTCGCCGAGCCCGACGGGCTGGCCGCAAGGGTGCTGACCGGTCGGGGCGCCACCCCCGAGGCCGTGCGCGAGGCCGTCGGTGCCGCCCTCCCGCCGAGGTCCGACGACGTCCCCGACCTGATCCCCTACAACGCCGCCGGCAAGAAGGCGTTGGAGTTGACCTTCCGGGAGGCGCTGCGCCTCGGCCACAACTACATCGGCACCGAGCACCTCCTGCTCGCCCTGCTGGAGCAGGAGGACGGGACCGGCGTGCTCAGCGATCTGGGCCTGACCAAGGAAGCCGTCGAAGGCGACCTGTCCGCCGCCCTCGCGGCCGTCGTCAAGGCGTCCGCGACCGACGACGAGGCCCGGTAGGGGCCGCACGTCGCCGCCCCCTCGCCTAGCCTCGGGTTGCCGAACGGCGACATGCCGGTGTATCGATGTCGGCGGGACGGGGGCAGTGGAATGCGACGTGCCGACGAACGGATGTCCCGCCGGGGCGCTGGAAATCGGGGGGTGGTGGGCATCCTCGTGATGGTCGCCGCCCTGGCCGGGATGTCGGCCTGTAGCCCCGCGGACAAGCCGGTGCTGGCGGTCCGGGCCGTCGATGGTCGGCCGGTGCTGCTGTTCGCCGAGTGCGCCGTGTTCGAGATGGAGCGGATCAGCGTCTTCACCATCGAGCCCACGCCGGCCGCGAGCTGGACCGTCGACCGCGAGGGCGACGCCGAGGTGACGAGTGTGACCGTCTTCGAACTGCCGCCGGGTTGGACGGTCGACGAACAGACGCTTGTCGCCTTCGATCCCGCCGTCGAATACTCGGCCGCTGCCTACGGCACGCAGCGCGACGCCATCCCCGTCCACTTCACGCTGGACGAGCTGACCGCGCTCGGGCCCGGAGACGTCCTGGTCCCAGAATCGGCCGGCAAGCGGAAGGCGGTCACCGAGACCGCCTTCCGCAAGCGGGCGAAGAAGACCTGTTGACGTGCCCGTTCAGGAGACGTCGGGGAAGCCGTAGCGCAGGGCGTGCTCCGGATCGGCCGGGTCGATCTGGCGTACGCCCGCGTCGGCGAGCCGCTTGTTGACCTCGTCGAGCTGCTCGCGGACCAGTCGGGCCTCCTCCTCGGTGACCCTGCCCCGGTGCGGCTTGCCGGCGTGTTCCAGCGTGCCGTAGTCGATCTTTTCGACGCTCTTGCGGGCCTTGGGCGGGCGGACCCGCTCGGCCGTCTTCAGCAACTGGGCCATCGGGACGTCGGTGGCCATCGCATCGAACTCGCTTGCGGTGAGGACCACCCGTCGTGGTTCGCCACCACCGTGCCGGTCGTGGATCTCGACCACCGCCACGTCGAGCGCGGCGTCGTCGATGTTCTCCACCTCGCCCGGGGTGGCGTCGAGCTGCACGGGCCCGGCGACCAGGTCCGGGTGCTCCAGGACGACGACACGAACCACCTCGCCGTCCTGCTGCAGAACGGTTCCGGTGAAGTCGGAGACGTGGATCGTCTTCTTGCCCATGCGCGGAGCTTCTCCTGTCGTAGGCCGGGGTGCCGGACCTGGAAGAAATTACCCGACAGGTGTGCGAATACCGTCGCTGGTCCTCCTGCGGTGTGTCGTCCCCGACCACCGGACGAAGGGCTCAGCGCGTGTTGAGACCGTGCCGGCTGAAGCTGCCGACCGGCAGCTCGTTCAATGCCGCCCAGGACAATCCACCCGCCGTGCGGATCATCCGATACCGCGCCTGGGCCGGGACGTCCGCGGCGGCCTCCGCCGCCCGCCAGAGGCGCGTCGGGTGCTGGTGGAGGCGGTCGTTCGGCTGAATCGGCATGCCCATACCGTGGCAGACAAAGGTGTCCAGGTATGGAAATACCTATGACGGTCGATATGACGAGCCGATTCCCAGATCTCGGGCGGCACTTCGCCCTGACGCGATGGCCCGCCCGGTCGGGCGTCCAGGCGTACGGTGATCACGACATCGGGGGTGGTGACGGGGAGGTGGGCATGCTCGACCGGCGGTTGCAGCTGCACCTCGCCTCCTGGCTCGGCCAGTGGCCGGCCGGGCCGGGGCTGCACGTGGTCGCCTCGCACCGGCGGGCCGTGCCGGCATGGGACGGCCGACTGCGTCCGGCCCTCGCCGTGGACACCGGTCAGAGCGCGGTGCTCTCCGTCGCGCCGGACCGCGTCGCCGCGATCCGGGCGTTGATCGAGCGCGCGCCGCAGCGGATGCTCGCGGCACTGCCGGAGACCGTCGGACACCCCGCCTTCTGCCTGCACGACGGCCCGTTCCGCTGGACTCTCTCCCCCGCTGCGCTGCCCGACGTGGGGGAGTGGACCCTCTCGACCGCACCCGGTCTACCGCCCTGGCTGCGGCTGTTCGACAGGCCGGTGCTCGTGGTCCGCGACGCCGACGGCGCCTACCTGGCCGGCGCCGCGATCAAACGTCACGACGCGTACGGACACGAGCTGGCAGTGGGTACCGTGCCGGCGGCCCGGGGTCGGGGCCTCGCGCGTCGGCTGGTGGCGCAGGCGGCACGGCGGGTCCTGGACGAGGGCGCGGTGCCGACGTACCTGCACGAGAGGGACAACCACGCCTCGGCCCGGGTCGCGGATGCGGCGGGCTTCCCGGACCGGGGTTGGCGGGCGTACGGGGTGTATCCGCGCTGAACGGCCCCACGGCTGGGTTCAGTGCGCGGACCGTGGATCCCGGGCCGGATCCACGGTCCGCAACCTGCCCCCAGGCCCCGGCTCTCTCCGAGATCGGCCGCGCCACCGACGCGCCGATCCGATATCGATCACGCTACGTATCGAAACTGCAAGCTGCAAGATGCGAGCTGTCGAGTCGGAGTGTCGAATAGTGGACTTGACCTGCTACGACGCCGGGCGACGCGGATGATCCGGTCAGTGACGCAGCGTGTGGATGAGGTCGACGACCTGTCGCGTCACCGGGCGGAGCACCCGCAGTCGCGACAGCGCCACAAGCCGGTCGATCAACGGCACCACGCCGTCGATCAGCTGCCGGGTCTTCACCTGACCGGGCGAGCGGTCGTGCACCCAGTAGAGGATGACCCCCATGTACCCCAGCCAGAGCAGTTCGGGGAGTTGAGTACGCAACTCCGCGTCGACCTTGGCGGTCGAGCCGGTCAGCACCTCGGCGAACAGGTCGATCGCCGCCAGCCGTGGACCGGACGACTCCGCGGAGAACGGACTGAGCGGTGAGGTCGGTTCCGCCGCCGTCTTGAAGAAGGTCGCCGCGAACTCGTGCGACGGGGTGAGCACGTCGACGGCGGCGTGCAGCACCCCCGCCAGCCGGGCGGCGAACGCCTCCTCCCGGTCGAGCACCGGTTGGGCTCTGGCCCGGAGCTCGGCCTGGGACTGTGCGTAGAACTCCTGGATCAGGTGGTCCTTCGAACCGAAGTAGTAGTACGCGTTGCCCACCGCCACGCCGGCTTCCTGCGCGATCGCCCGCATCGTGGTCTGGGCGTAGCCACGCTCGCGGAACAACCGCATCGCGGTGTCCCGGATGAGCTGCCGGGTCTGCTCGCCCCGGGCGGTCGCAGGCTCACCCGCAGTGGTCGTCGGCGCAGGTTGCTCGGTCATCGAGGTCACGGTATCCCGCCGGCTCGTCGATCGGCTCGGCCCACGGATCGCGAACCCGCTCCCGGATCGCCGAGGCGGCCGCCACCACCTGCCGGGCCAGCGGCAACAGGTGTGGCTGGGACAGCCGCTCGGCCGCCGACCGGTGGTCGGCCAGCGCCCAGAGGCAGGCGAACCACGCGCCGTCGCCCGCATACACCTCGCCGGTGTCGGCCACGACGGTCAGGTCACGCAGCGTCGCGTCGTGGTCCAGGCCGGGGAAGCGCCGCCGGGCCTCGGTCGAGCCGGCCGGCACGAACTCCAGGGGTACGAGTTGGGCGCGGGACGCGAGCCACCGGCGCGCGGCGCGGCAGAGCGGGCAGTTCGCGTCGAAGAGGACGGTGAAGGCCCGGATCCCACCACCCCCGAACGCGGTGGGATCCGGAGTCTGGGAGGACCCGCTGACAGGCGAGGCGGTCATCGGGCCGGAGACCCGGTGCCCGGCCCGTCGGCACCGGGCGGTGCGGTGCCGGGCTGTGCGGTGCCGGGCTGTGCGGTGCCGTGTGGTGCGGTGCTGGCCTGTGCGGTGCCGTGTGGTGCTGGGGTGCCGGGCTGCGGTCCGACCGGGTAGGGGCCGGCCGGGTAGGGGCCGGCCGGGTAGGGGCCGGTCGGGTAGGGGCCGGCCGGGTGGGCGCCGTACGGCGCGGGTGGCACGGGGAGTCGACCGATCGGCGCGATGGGCGGGTGCGTGGCGAGCTGACGGAGCCGGTTGCGGCGGTAGCGGCCCAGCGCGAAGACGTTGAAGAAGTGCAGCGCGCCGAGGACCAGCAGCACCAGGCCGATCTTGAGCGACAGCTCCTCCATCGCCTGGCTCGTCGACGAGACCGAGTCGCGGTGCTTCATGGCGACCGTCACGTAGCCGAGGTTGAGCAGGTAGAAACCGACCACGAGCAGGCTGTTGACCGCTGCGGCCAGCCGTTCGTCGGCGAAGACCTCTTCGAGGAAGACCAGCCCGTTGCGGGACAGCGCCCGCGCCACCCAGATCGTCAGGCCGATGCTGACCGCGAGGTAGACCAGGTACATCCAGACCTTCATGTCCACGTGGAAGCCTCCTTTGAACATGTTCAACCGCTGACGGCATCAGCGTAGATGAGTAATTGAACGCGTTCAAGAGAGGGGCACCCACGATTGTGGTCGCTCCGACTCAGCCCGCCAGGCCGAGCGCCTCCGCAGCCGCCCGACCGTTGGCGTGGCTCGCGCCGTACGTGGTGACGAACGCGCGTACGCCGGTGGGTCGCCACGCCGCCGGCCAGCCCATCTCCACGACGGTCACCGGGTGCACGGCGGCCAGGGCGTCGATCAGCTCCGGACCGCCGGGCAGCCGGTGCAGATGGCGACCGACCAGCACGATCGGCCGATCCCCGGCCAGTTCGCGTACGGCCGCCTGATCGGTCTCGCTGGCGACCACGCGGATCTCGCGTGCGCCGTCGAGGTGTGGGCCGAGTCCCCACGGCACCCGCCCCTCGGCCATCGTGGACTCGGTGTGCACCTGCACCACCAGCGGCTGTTCCAGGCCGGTGAGCAGCCCCTCTACGCGTACCGCCCGGCGTGCCACCGCGTACCCCAGATCGGGCTCGGGGTCTGCCGGCGACCCGCCCGCGGCCCGGGTCCAGGCGGCGAGCGCGGCGGCGCGGCCGGCCGCCTCCTCGACCCTGGCGATCGGCAGCCGGCCGTCGCTGGTCGCCTCGGCGATCTCGGCGGCCACGCGCTCGACCAGCGCGGCGTCCACCTGCGCGCCGATGCAGAGCAGGTCGGCGCCGGCCGACAGCGCCCGCACGGCAGCCGGCCCGACGCCTCCGGCGGCCACCGCCGCGCCCTTCATCTCCAGGGCGTCGGTGATCACCGTGCCGGTGAAGCCGTACTCGTCGCGCAGCAGGTCGACCAGGACGGCCCGGCTGAAGGTGGCCGGACCGTCGCCGGTCAGCGCCGGCACCCGGATGTGCGCGGTCATCACGGCCTGGGCGCCGGCGGCGACGACCGCGGCGAACGGCGGCAGGTCGCGTTGGCGGAGCAGCTCCAGCGGAACGTCCACCGTGGGCAGCTCGTGGTGGGAGTCGGTGACTGTCGCGCCGTGGCCGGGGAAATGCTTGGCGCAGGCGGCGACACCGGCGGCCTGGAGGCCGCTGACGGCGGCGGCCGAGTGCGCGGCCACCAGGAGCGGATCGGCGCCGAACGAGCGGGTGCCGATCACCGGGTTGTCGTCGGCGGTGTTCACGTCGACGGTGGGGGCCAGGTTGACGGTGATGCCGAGCGCGGCCAGTTCCGCCCCGATCGACCGGTAGACCCGGCGGGTGAGCGCCACGTCGCCGACCGCGCCGAGGGCGGCGTTGCCGGGGTACGGGCTGCCGGTGGCGTGGGCCAGCCGGGTCACGTCGCCACCCTCCTCGTCGATGGCGAGCAGCACGTCCGACCGGCCGGCGCGCAGTGCCGCGGTGCTCGCCGCCACCTGTGCGGGGTCGTGCACGTTCGTGCCGAACAGGGTGTGCCCGGCAAGCCCGTCGGCCACCAGGTCGACCGCCCACTCCGGCGGGACCGCTCCCGGGTACGCGGCGAGCAACGTGCCCAGCGCGAGCCGGCGCAGTCCTGGATCGAGCCCCACGAGATCTCCCCCTTCGCTCCCCGTGGATACGAACGTGTACCCGCGGTGGTCGGCACCCTGCCGGGTCGGCCGAGCGCTCTGCCTCCGGGCGGCCGTTACGCTACGGCTACCCGTTCGCAGGTCGGTTTACAGTTAGCAAAGTTTACTAAAACTAGAGGACGTGGCATGAGTGCGACCAGGCTGCCCGGCACACCCCGCCTGTTGCGGGCGCTCAACGATCGTGCGGCGCTGGAACTGCTCCTCGAGCGTGGACCACTCACCCGGGCGCGCCTCGGCGAACTGACCGGCCTGTCCAAGGTCACCGCTTCGCAACTCGTCGAGCGTCTCGAGGAGCGCGGCCTGGTCAGTCGGGTCGGCGAGCAGGCCGGCGGTCGGGGGCCGAACGCCCAGCTCTATGCCGTGCGCCCGAGCAGCGCCCACGTCGTCGGGGTGGACGTCGGGCCGGACCGGGTGGTGGCCGCCTGCGCCGACATCACCGGCGCCGTCATCGGCCGGGTGGAGCAGTCGACGCGCGACACCGACGATCCCGTGGGCGTGGTGCACAACGCGGTGGTGCAGGCCGCCAGCAGCGCGCAGGCGCAGCTCAGCAGCGTCCGACGAATCGTGCTCGGCACGCCGGGCCTGGTCGACCCGCAGACCGGCGACATCACCTTCGCCTTCAACCTGCCGCGCTGGCACAGCGGTCTGCTCGCCGCGCTGCGGGACGACCTGCACACGCCGGTGGTCTTCGAGAACGACGTCAACCTGGCGGCGGTGGCCGAGGCGCAGTCCGGCGCCGCACAGGGCGTGGCCGACTTCGTCCTGGTCTGGGTGGGCGCCGGCGTCGGCCTGGCGATCATGCTGGGTGGACGACTGCACCACGGCAGTAGTGGCGCGGCCGGAGAGATCGGCTACCTGCCGGTGCCCGGCGCGCCCATCCCGCGCGACGTCTCGCGGCGCGCCAAGCCCGCCTTCCAGCAGGTCATCGGCGGCGACTCGGTACGCGCGGTCGCCCGCGAACACGGCTTCTCCGCACCGGACGCCGCCGGAGCGGTGCGTGCGGCGGTCGCGGCCGGCGCGGACGGTGGCCCGATGCTCGACGAGTTGGCCCGCCGGCTCGCGCTCGGTGTGGCCAGCACCTGCGTGGTGCTCGACCCACCGCTGGTCGTGCTGGCCGGCGAGGTCGGCCAGGCCGGCGGCGCGGCGCTCGCCGACCGGGTGCAGCGGGAGGTCGCGGCGATCACCCTGGTCCGGCCCCGGGTGTTGCCCACCGGCCTCACCGAGGAGCCGATCCTGCGCGGCGCGCTGCGGACGGCGCTGAACGCCGTCCGCGACGAGGTGTTCGGCTCCACCGTCGGCTGAGCCCGCTGGGGCGATCATGTGAAGGAATATTTCACCGCTAACCGCCCGGCTGCAAGCTCTTGCCGCCGGGCGGTCGGGTCGATGTGGGCGACGCGAGGCGGGCTGCCCGCCCCCTCAGTTCAGGTCGCGACGGCGGAAGGCGGCGAAGGCCAGCACGGTCAACCCACCGGCGATCACGAGCAGCACCGCCAGCGACGGTCTCCAGGTCAGGGTGTAGAAGCCGTCGCAGGACACCCCACTGACGTTGCGCCGGCAGAGTTGGGCATCCCAGATCCGCACCTCGCCGTCGAGCCACGCCCCGATGTACGTCGAGAGCATCAGCTGTTCCGGCCGCCGGGCGTCGACGATCGCCAGCACCAGCCGCGCGCCGAGCTCCCACACCACCGCGTACGCGGCGACCACTCCGAGCGCCGCCGACGTGTGCCGGCCCAGCGTCGCGATGGCGAAACCCGACGCGGTGGCCAGCAGCACCAGCACCAGACCACGGCCGTGGATGGCGCCCAGCGAACTCCAGAAGTCACCGCCGAGCTGCCCGGCAAGCCCGGCGGTCTGCCCGATCACCCAGAAGGTGGCCAGGTAGGCCACCGAGGCCACCACCGCCAGCGCCAACATGGCAGCCAGCAGGGTGCCCAGCTTCGTGCCCAGCACCGTCAACCGGCGTGGCCGCCACAGCAGCAGGTTCACCACCCCACCGGAGTTCAGGTCTGCCCCGATGTACGAGGCGCCGACCAGGAAACCGAACAGCACCAGGAACGCGATGAGGAAGAACAGCAGCGGCTTGGCCTGCTCGGCGAAGTTGAACACCCCCGACAGGTAGTCGGACGCGATCGGCAACCGGTCCTGCAGGGCCGGGTCCATGTCCGAACAGTCGGCGGGCAGGTATTCCTGAGTGTCGGGGGTCGAGATCCCGTCCCGCTGGGCCAGGCACTGCTGGTAGCTGACCTCCATGTTCTGCCGCGCCTCGATGGCCTGCTGCCGCGCCGAGGAGACTTCGTCGGCGCTCGGCCGATGCGACCCGGCCAGCGTGGTCGCGGCCGTGATGCCGAACGCCAGCACCAACAGGACGATCATGAGCTGCACGAAGCGGCGTGCGGAGAGCCGCTCCAACTCGGCCCGGACCAGGTTCACGCGTCCACTCCCCGTACGTCGAGATCGATCACCGGGGTGCCGTCGGCACCCCTGGGCCCCGCCGCCTCGTCGACCTGGCGGGGCACCGAGGGGTGTTCGCCGGCCCCGGTCAGCTCCAGGAAGACACTCTCCAGGTCGGGCCGAAGCGGCGTCAGCTCGGCCACCCACAGGCCCTGCTCACCGAGGACGCGGCTGATGGCCGTCGGGTCGGTCGTCCCGCTCACCACCAGCGCCGTACCGTCGGCGACAGCCGTCAGGTCCGCCGTGCGCAGCAGGTCGGCCGCCCGCTCCGGCTCGTCCACCCGGACCAGGAACTCGTGCCGGTCATGACCCGCCAGCACCTCGTCCACCCGGCCGGCCGCCACCCGCCGCCCCCGCGAGATGATCGTGACGTGGTCGCAGATCAGTTGGATCTCGCCCAGGATGTGGCTGGACACCAGCACGGTCACCCCGGCCGCCGAGAGCGACCGCATCAGGTCGCGCATCTCGCGGATGCCCGCCGGATCGAGGCCGTTGGCCGGCTCGTCGAGGATGAGCAGCCGCGGGTCCTTCAGCAGCGCGGACGCCACCGCGAGGCGCTGCTTCATGCCCAGCGAGTAGCTCTTCACCCGGTCGTCGCCCCGGTCGCGCAGACCCACCAGGTCCAACGCCTCGTCCACGCGGGAGATCGACACCCCACCGGCGCGGGCCAGCAGCCGGAGCGTACGACGGCCGGTGAAGTTGCCGAAGAACTGCGGGCTCTCCACGATGGCGCCGACCTGACCCGCCACCCGGGGCAGCAGCTCCGGCGACGGCTCGCCGAGCACGCTCATCCGCCCGCCGTCGGCACGGACCAGCCCGAGTAGGGCGCGCAGCGTGGTGGTCTTACCGGAGCCGTTGGGCCCCAGGAACCCGTGGATCTGTCCGGCCTCGACCAGCAGGTCGAAGCCGTCGACCGCCACCCTGTTGCCATTGCGCACGCTGCGGAAGGTCTTGCGCAGACCCTCGATCTCGATGACCGCGCTCATCCGCGCGGCTCCCAACCTCGACCGGGCATGGGCCGTCCCTCGGGTGTGGTGATCAACGACACGGTGCCTCACCCTATGGCCAGAGCCCCGCCCATGGGGGGCGCGCGGGCGCTGCGTGGTTGGATGGTCCGGTGACTGGTGACCTGATCCCCGGCGCTGCCGGCGCCGCGCCTGCCGCCGCACCCGTGGACCCGGATCTGGTGGTCAGCCTCGACAGCGTGGGCGTACGCCGCTCCGACAACCCCCTCTTGCAGGACCTGACCTGGCGCGTCGAGCTGGACGAGCGCTGGGTGGTGCTCGGCCCCAACGGCGCGGGCAAGACCACCCTGCTCAACCTGGCGGCCGGCCGGCTGCACCCCACCACCGGCGTCGCGTACGTCCTCGGTGAGCGCATCGGCCGCACCGACGTCAACGAGCTGCGCACCCGCATCGGCCTCGCCACCGCCGCGCTCGCCGCGTCCGTGCCGGCCGACGAGCAGGTCAGTGACGTGGTCGTCACCGCCGCCTGGTCGGTGGTCGGGCGCTGGCGGGAGAGTTACGAGCACGGCGACGTGGCCCGGGCGCGGGCACTGCTCAGCCAGCTCGGTGTCGGCAATCTCGCCGAGCGTCGCTACGGCACCCTCTCCGACGGCGAACGTAAGCGCGTCCAGATCGCGCGGGCACTGATGACCGACCCGGAGCTGCTGCTGCTCGACGAGCCCACCGCCGGGCTCGACCTCGGTGGCCGCGAGGACCTGGTCTCCCGGTTGGCCGAGCTGGCGTACGACCCGGACGCCCCCGCCATGGTGCTCGTCACCCACCACGTGGAGGAGATCCCGCCCGGGTTCACCCACGCGCTGCTGCTGCGCGAGGGCGCGGTCGTCGCCCAGGGCCTGCTCGCCGACACGTTGACCGGCGACAACCTCTCCAAGACCTTCGGTCTGCCGCTGGTGGTCGAGCGCTCCGGCGACCGCTACACCGCGCGCGCCGCCTGAGCGGGTGACCGTGTCGCAGACCCGGGTGGCGGTGGTGGGCAGCGCCAACATGGACCTGGTCGCGATGGCCCCGTCGCTGCCCCGGCCGGGCGAGACCATGCTCGGCACCGACTTCGTGATGGTGCCCGGCGGCAAGGGCGCCAACCAGGCCATCGCCGCCGTCCGGGCCGGGGCCTCGTGCGCGTTCCTCGGCGCGATCGGCTCCGACGCGTTCGGCGTGACGCTCCGCGCCCGCATCACGGCGGCCGGCGTGGACACCGGTCACCTGCGGGTGGTGTACGGCACGTCCGGCGTGGCGCTCGTGCTGGTCAACGCCCAAGGGGAGAACGCCATCGTGGTCACCCCGGGGGCGAACGACACGCTGGTCGGCCTCACCGACGAGGAGCTGGCCACGGTACGCGGTGCCGACGTCCTGGTCGCCCAGCTGGAGATCCCCGTGCAGACGGTGACCGCCGCCGCGTTGGCCGCCCGCGCCGCCGGCACCCGGGTGGTCCTCAACGCCGCACCCGCCCGGGATCTCCCGCCGGAACTGCTCGATGCGGTTGACCTGCTGATCGTCAACGAGGGCGAGGCGCACGCGTTCACCGGTCGCGGCCGCGAGGAGCCGAGGGCCCTGCTCGACCTGGTGCCCCGCGCGGTGCTCACCCTCGGTGACGCGGGCGCCTGGTACGTGGACCGGGAGGGCGTCGAGGTGCACGTACCCGCCGTCCAGGTCGACGTCGTCGACTCCACGGCGGCCGGCGACGCGTTCACGGCCGCGTTGGCGGTCGGCTGGGGCGAGGGGCGGGACGTCGTCGACGCCGTACGCTGGGCGGCGGCGGCCGGCGCGGCCTGCGTACGCAAGCTCGGCGCCTCGGTGGCGCTGCCGCAGCGGAGCGAGATCGACGCGTTGTACGCGCCGGGCTGAGCCGTCGTCGAGCGCCGCGAGCTCCGCCAGGCCGTACGGGGTGTGCAGGCAAGCGGGCCAGCCTCGATGAGGCTGGCCCGCTTCACTTCGGCTCACAGCATGGCGTGGCTGGTTTCCTGCTGAGCAGCGCGCCGCAGCGCCCTCGACATCTCCTCAACGTTCAGCCCAGAGAGGTAGTCGATTAGAAGTGACCGCGTCTGCTCGACTGTCGTGGGCATGGTCGCAGGGCCGAGCCCTGAAGGCGGGATGACGGCGCGGAAGCGGGGGTCGTTGATCGCACTGCCAACCAACCGTTCGGCGACCCACAGCGGCACGCGCTCCTTCAGCACGAAGGTCAGGTGCACGCTGGTCTCGACGGCATTCCGCGAGTGCGGGTTGTGCACCCAGCCTCGCGGCAGCACGAGGATGTCACCGGGGATCAACTCGACCGTTTGGTACGGGCCATCCTTCTGCCACTGCTTGACCCAGCCGTCCTGCCACAGGTTCGTCGACATCAAGTGGTCGCGGTAGGGCGCGTCGACCTTGGGCTTGAACAGCTCCCAGGTCTTCGTCCCCTGGAGTTGCACCACGATCCCGAGGTACTGGTCCCAGTGGTAGTCGAGGCCCTGCTTGCTCGGCGGTGTGATGAAGGCCGTGACGTATCCCGGGCAGCCGGTCTCTGCCTGGATGCCCGTACAGACTGCGCTCAGGGGCGGGAACCACCGATTCAACTCGCGGAGCTGGATGGTGCAACCCTGGTCGAGCAGGAGTTGGACGGAGGCTGGGGCAACCCGGTCATCGGCGGTAAAGCGGGCCGGGTGCAGCCCTTCGCCCCGATGGAACACGTTCACGTAGCTGCTCGGCGCGCAGCCGGCGTCGAGGAAGCCTCGGATCGTCTGCGCGTTGACTTCCGGTCGGATCGGGCTGCCGCTCGGCAGCTTCAGCGTGTACGGGTGCTCGGGCCACTCGCTGAGAACGATATTGGCGGCCTCGTGGCCGAGGATCATTTCGAGGGACATGTGCTTCTCCCATGAGCGAAAGTCAGTTCGGTGGGAGGGGGCAAGGCGTCCTGGTGTGGTGGCGGTGCGGGCAGCAGATGACCGCGTACTCGATGGTCCTGTTGCCGCTCAAGCTGAGCGTGTACTGCCAGATGGCATCGGCTCCACCCGCCAGACCTGAATGGGTGTGCTCGATGCGGGCGGCCTCGTCCAGATAGCTGAGCGCCGAGTCGGGTGGCTGCTGGGCATAAAGTCTCGTCAGCCAGCCCAGCGCTCCCTGCACGTCGGTCCAGGTCCGCTCCTGCGCCGTCTGAAGGCGGCGCAGAAGGTAATAGCCGGTCTCCAGCGGTGGCACCGTGGCCCGGAGGAACGTGTCGCCCGCCGTGGTGCCGGCGATGCCGGGTCGTCGTTCATGATCGTGCTCCCGGCTGAAGAACTGGTTTGGACCGGTCCACGGCCCGTAACCGTGCCAATGGTGCGTCACCAGCGTCATTGTTCCCCCTGAGTACGGGCTGGCCGCGTAGCGCACGCGGCCAGCCCTGGTCGATCAGACGATCTCGCCGGCCTGGTACGCGGCGAAGAAGCTGTCCAGCTCGTCGTGGGTGAACCGCAGGGTCGGCGTGTCGGCACCGAGCTTCGAGTCACCCAGGATGATGGCGTCCTCGCTGCCCGGCAGGATGGCGGCTGCGACGCAGCTCTCCATCGTGTTCGTGATGCCGCCTCCGCAGAGCTTGCGCAGGTTCACGCCGGAGGCGTCGACCTCGTACAGGTCGAGCGGCTGTTCGATCGCCATGAGACGATCTCCTTTCGGTGTACTGCCATGCGGGGATTCGGTCCCCGCGCCGGTGGCGCACCTTCACCCCGGTCTGGTCGTCTGCTTTCCACGGGAGGCGGCCAGGCCGGGCGTCTCGGGGTGGTGGGAACCTATGCGCCGCTGGCCAGGTTGGGGTGCTCGGCGGCGTCCTCGCGGAACGGTCTCCAGGACACGAAGCGCGCGAACAGCTCGCTCGGGCTAGGGCCGTCGTGTGGATTCAGGCGGTAGAGATCTCTCGTGGCCTCGTAGTACAAGCCGGCCAGGTAGATCGTGAGGCCGGGGACGTTGTACTCGAATTCACGCCTCAGCCTGAGCCTGGCCTCCGGGCAGGGCCACTGCTGGCCATCAGCCCGGCAGAACCACATCGGGCGCAGTGGGGTGTGCGGCTTCTCCTCGCCATGCGCCCGGGGGCGGTCTGCCTTCGGGCCAGCGAGCGGCGGATGCATCTGCGTGGTGAGGGTGCTCATGCGTCATCTCCTGCCTGCGGGTCACCAGTTCGGCGGCCAGCGTCCAATTGATCTGCGTCGGCTCGTTCCATAAGGGGTTGAAGGGCGGTATGGGACCGGCAGTAGGTGGCGTGCCCTGGCCACCTACTGGCTGCTCAGGTGCGCTCGCTGCCTGCTTGCGGCCGGTGCGGCAGGAGGGGCACGCACACTTCCGACCACCGGGGAAGCGTCTCGATCGATGCGGTCTGTGCCGTGGAAGGACCAGGTCGGCGTCGTCATCGCTGAGCATCGCGCCCCTCCTGCCTGCTGAGGGAGCCCAGGCCGCGACCTACTCATCCCCTCCACGACCTGAACCCCGAATCCTGTGTGCGGGCCGCTCCACCACGGGGGAGGTGGGGCGGCCCCGGCGAACCCGCAGTAGCCCATTCACTGTGGAGCGAGTTCGCTTGAGGACACTCTCCGTCGCCGAGCGTGATCGGGCAATGATTTACGATGACACATGTCATTCTGGTTGTCCCATTCCCGCGAACCAGCGAGAATCAGTCGCAGAATCGATGGATGGCTTGCTCCAATCTGAGACAAGGGGGCCGCATGACCCATGCGGGGTCTTCCATACCGCGCAGACAACTCGGGCGGTATCTGAAGCAGGGCCGCGAAGAGGCCGGACTTTCCCTGGAAGCTGCCGGCGAGGCGCTGGAGTGGTCTCGGTCCACCATGTACCGGATCGAAGGCGGCGGCTCAGCGGTCAAGGCACGCGACGTGATGGCCATGTGCGTGCTGTATGGCATGTCCGCCGAGATGACATCGGCGCTGATCGCGCTGGCCGCTGAGACCAAGGCGAACGGCTGGTGGCACGCCTACGGCGACACCTTGCCGACCTGGTTTGAGCTGTACGTCGGGATGGAATCGGCAGCGTCGCGCCTGCGGCACTGGGAGCCGGACTCGCTTCCTGGGCTACTTCAGACGCGGGCCTACGCCGAACACCTGCTTCGGTCGCACCCGGAGCTGAAGGAGCAGGAAGTCGGACGCCTGGTCGAGCTCCGCATGGAGCGCCAGAAGATCCTCAAGCGAAGGCACCCGGAGCCTCCACGCCTGGAGGTCATTGTGGACGAGAGCGTGTTGCGCCGGCCGTTCCCTGCCATGGCGGACCAGCTCAGCCACCTTCACAACCAGGTAGCCGCGGAGATCGCGACGATCCGCATCGTGCCCCGGGTCGCGCCGCCCAACTACGCCTTGACCGGCGGTGGTTTCGTCATGTTGGAATTTCCATCTATCGGAATCCGAACACCGGAGCCCACGACGGTATACAGCGAGTCACTGACTGGCGCTTTATATCTCGACAAGCCAGCAGAGGTTGCGGCTTACTCTGTGAGGTGGAGAGCGCTCGAAGGTCTGTCGCTCGATGCGGACCGATCGGCCGACCTATTAGCCACGATCGCCAAGGAGATGTAGCAATGAGTAACCTAACCGGAGCCGTGTGGCGCAAGAGCAGCCGCAGTGGGGGCAACGGCGGGCAGTGCGTGGAGGTGGCCGACAACCTCTCCGGCATCGTCGGTGTGCGGGATAGCAAGGACCAGTCCGGCCCGGCACTCACGTTCGACCCGCAAGCCTGGAAGGCGTTCGTCAGCTTCGCCAAGCAGTCCTGACGGAACGCAGAGAAGGCCCCTCAGCGTGATGGCGGATGCTGGGGGGCCGTCGTCGTTGCGGGTTGTCTTCGCCTGCCGGCCGGCGCTTTGGTAGCGGGCAGGCCCCGGTTGCACAGTTCGCCTTGATGCCGTCCGCCGCCCGGCTCACCTTGGCGATGCGGTACTGGCCCTCGGGCACGTTGGCCGTGAAGCTGACCACTGCCGGTGGAGACGGAGAGCGGACTGACCCGCCGTCCCGTCGACGACCTGACCGCACCGACGGCGGCGATCACCTGCGACTGCTGATCCGGCCACCCGGCCCGCCCGGACCGGGCGCGGGTTCAGCCGAGGGGTTCGTCGCTCAGCTTCTCGCCCCGCCGGCGCAGCATGCCGAGGCCGGGGATGCCGGCCACGGCGAGCTTGAGGTCACGGGTGACGTCGAGCAGGTCGTGCAGGTCGGGCCCCACCCGGTCCAGGGTCGCGAGGATCGGCAGGATGTCGGCCGTCAGGTGCTCCTTGAGCTTGGGCAACTCGTCGATCAGGTGGATCGCCGCCGTGATCTCCTCGTGGCTCAACTCCTCGACGAACTTGCCGGCCATCGGTGCGGCCCGCCGCAGCGCCGGCTCGTACGCCGCCAGCAGTTCCGCCGCCGTGGTCGCGGCCCGCGCGGCCGTGTCCACGGTGACCGCGGCGGTGCCGGCCACCACGTCGGCCTCGGCGACCACCGTTCCCGCGACACGGGCGACCTTCTCGGCCTCGTCGACCACCACTGCGGCGGCCGTGGCCACCTCGGTGGCCGTGTCGATGGCGGTGGTCGCGGCGGCGCTGATCACCGCCACCTCACGGACCGCCGCCTCGGCGTCGGTGAGTACCTCGTCGGTCCGGTCCAGGGTCGTCTCGATCCGATCCACCACGCCGTTGATCCTGGTCAGCAGCGCCTCAACGCCGTCCAGCACGGCGAACGCGCGGGCGGGCACGGCGGCGAACGAGGCGGCCGAGCCGAGCGCCTGGTCGAGAGCGAAGCGGGTCAGGCCGACCACCGCGGTGGGTGTGGGGAGGGGAAGTGCCATGAGGCCAAGTGTGCGTCGGTCCTGCCACAACCGCTCGTTCGCGGCTGCCGGGTGCGGTCCGGGGCGGGGCGCGCGGCGGTAGGGTGCCGGCATGTCGGCCGCCCCGCCGCGCCACCCGCCGAGAACCCGGACCGTCGTCCTGCTTGCCGTGCTCGCGGCGGTCGCCGCCGCGCTCGGCACGGCGGTGCTGGTACGCGCCGACGCCGGCCTCACCGTGCGGCAGGTCACTGTCGACGGCGTACCGATGACCGAGGTACGCGGCGGCCCGCCGAACCCGGACGCCCGGCGACCCGGCGTGGTGATCGCGCACGGCTTCGCCGGCTCGGCGCGGCTGATGCGTCCGATCGCCGACACGGTCGCTCGTCGAGGAGCGGTCGCCCTGCTGATCGACTTCGCCGGGCATGGCGCCAATCCGGCCGGACTCGGTGCCGGGACGTCACCCGCGACGCTCGCCAACCTGGACGTCGCCGTCGGACACCTGCGATCGCAGCCGGACGTGGACCCGGCCCAGATCATGCTGGTCGGCCACTCGATGGGCGCGGGCGCGGTCACCCGGTACGCGGCCGAGCACCCGGAGATCGCCCGCACCGTGGCGATCTCGCTGCCCGAGGCTGGCGAACTGCCCCCGGGACGACCGACCGAGCTCCTGTTGATCGTGGGCGGCGCGGAGTTCCCCGCGTTCCGGCGAGCAGCCGACGACGCCGCGAAACGGGGCGTGACGGTGGGCCGCCGCCCGGCCGTGGTGGTGCCCGGGGTGGAGCACATCTCGGTGCTCTTCGCTCCGCGTACCCACGAGGAGATCGCCGACTGGCTGCCCAGCATGGACGGGAACGCGCCACCCCGACCGTTCGACCGCCTCGCCGGAGCGGCGCTGCTCGTGTTCGCGTTCGCCGTCGGCGTGGTCCCGGTGGCGGCTCTGTTCCTGGGCCGGCGGACCGCCGTGACGCTCTCGCCGGCACGGCGGTCTGCCGTGGCGCTGCCGTCGGGTCGGCCGGTTTCGAGTGCGACGGCGCTGCGGGGTTTCGTCCTTCTCGGGCTGGCCGTCCTCGCCGGAGGGTTCGGGGCGGCCGTCGCGGCGATCCTGCCGACCAACCGCCTGCCACTCGCGGTTGGCGGACACGTCAGCGGCTTCCTGCTGGTCACGGGCATCCTGACGATCGGCGGTCACCGCTGGCTGCCCGCCGCGACACGCGCGCCGGAGATCGCCGACGAGCCGGTCGCCAGCCAGACACCGGCACGGGCCATCCGCGCGGCGCTGGCGCTGACGGCGTACGCGATTCTCGCCGTGGCGCTGCCGATCCACCTCGGGCTGACCTCGGCGCGGCCGGTCGGTGCCCGCTGGTGGTTGCTTCCGCTGGTGCTGGGCGCGTGCCTGGTGTTCCTGCTCGGCGTCGAGCGGATAGCGGCGGGCCGGACGTGGCGTCGCCTGCTGGTCGTCGCGGTCACCGTGGTCGTGCTGAGCGCGTCGGCGGTGGTCGGCCTGGCGCCCGGGTTCGTGCTGCTGGTGGTGCCGCTGTTCGCCGTGCTGCTCGGCTGGTACGTGCTGTGGGCCGCCGTGCTCGGTCGGTACGCGCCCGGGCGCTGGCTGCCGGCAGTCGTCGGCGCGGCGCTGCTGGGCTGGCCGATCGCCACCACGCTGCCGTTGACCTGACCGGGGGCTGGGCTCTACCGCGCGGCGCTGGCGACGCGCAACGCCCACCAGATCAGTGGTACCTGCATCGGCACCCGCCCGTAGGCGATCGCCCGTCTCGCCGGCCGCCGGTGCCGCCAGTCCACCGCCATCTTGACGTTGGCCGGCAGAACGGCGACGAACAGCGCGGCGGCGGCTCGGCCACCTGTCCGCCGGGTGGCCGGGTACGCCACCGCCGCGGCCACCGCCAGTTCCGCGAACCCGCTGGCGTACGTCCAGAGGCGGGCCGGACCGGGCAGCGTACGCGGCACGATCGGGTCGTAGTAGCCGGGGCGCAGCAGGTGGGTGACGCCGGCCGTGGCGAGCAGCCCGGCGAGGGCGACGGCTTCGCCGCGTCGGGTGGTCATCGATGGTCCCCCTGCTGTTCGACGGCGCGCTGCACGGCCCGGTAGATCTGCCCGAACCGTAGCGCGTCCGGCGTGCGCAGGAGCATGTGCTCCTGACCGTGGTGCTGCACCCACAGCTCGTGCACGTGGCTGCCGCGCTCGTAGGAGCGGTCCAGCCAACCGAGGGGGATCTCCAGGAAGGGCGCCAGCGCCAGAGCCCCCACCGCGCAGGCGGCGAGGATGATCAGCGCCAACTGCCAGTTGCCCCGGTCCTGCGCGGACCACGCCAGCGAGACCACGCAGACCAGTGCCACGAGGGGTGGCAGCGACAGCAGCAGGACCAGTACGCCGCGTCCCAGCACCCGTCCGCGTACGGCGAGGGTCTTCGGCCCTCGTTGATGCCAGACGAACGTCACGTCGCGCAGGGCGATCACCTGACCGCCCGCCCGGATCGACTCGGATGTCACCTGCACCGTGTCGTCCCGGTAATAGAGGGTCATCACTAAGCCTAACCACCGCCAGGCAACCCCGCGCCCCTGCCCCGCACGCCCGCCGCGCCCCTGCCTCGTCGATCTTGCACTTTCTGCTGCGACATAAAGGGGCATAGCACTTGCTTTTGACAGCAGAAACTGCAAGATCGGCGGGGGAGGGGGCGGGGGAGAGGGCGGGGTGCGGGGGAGAGGGCGGGGGAGGGCGGCTAGCGTCGGGCGGCGGGGCGGGCGGGTTGCGTCGCCTCCATGGCGCGCTGCATCGCCCGGTAGATCTGCCCGAAGCGCAGCGCGTCGCCGGTGCGCAGCAGCCGTACCGGCTGCCCCCGCCAGCGGGCCCAGATCTCCAGTTGGCGGCTGCCCTTGGCGTACGAACGGTCCAGGTGTTCGAAGAGGAAGTCGGCGACCGGGCCGACGGCCAGCCCGACCAGCACCGAGGCGCCCACGATCGCGATCGTCACGGTGGGTGATCGGTGCAGCCAGACGGCCGCGCCGATCCCGAGTACCGCCGCGATCAGCGGACCGGCCAGCGCGGCGCCGATCGCGCCCCGCCCGGCGAGCACGCGCCAGGAGCGGCTGCCGCGCCGGTGCCAGACCATGGTGATCTCGGTCAGCGAGTAGCTGCGGCCGTCGACCTGGACAGCGGTGGAGGTGACCCGTACCGACCTGTCGTCGTAAAAAGTGATCATGGCTGGACTCCCGCCCGAGGGGCTGACACCACAGTACTTACCCCAACGAGCCGGGTCGTAAGGTTGGCACGCGACTTCGACGAGGAAGTGAGGGCAGCGTGGGCGAGTTCGTTCGGCTGGAGACCACTGACGGCATCGGCACGATCCGGCTGGAGCGGCCGCCGATGAACGCGCTCAACACCCAGGTGCAGGAGGAGTTGCGCGCCGCCGCCACGGCGGCCACCGCCGATCCCGAGGTCCGTGCCGTCATCGTGTACGGCGGGGAGAAGGTCTTCGCCGCCGGGGCGGACATCAAGCAGATGGCCGACATGTCCTACGTGGACATGGCCGATCGTGCGGCGGCCCTGTCCAGCGCGCTCGGCGCGATCGCCCGGATTCCGAAGCCCGTGGTGGCCGCGATCACCGGGTACGCCCTCGGCGGCGGCTGCGAGCTGGCGCTGGCCTGTGACTGGCGGGTGGTCGCCGAGGACGCGAAGCTCGGCCAGCCGGAGATCAAGCTGGGCATCATCCCCGGCGCGGGCGGTACGCAGCGGCTGGCCCGTCTGGTGGGTCCGGCGCGGGCGAAGGATCTGATCATGTCGGGGCGGATGGTGGACGCCCAGGAGGCGCTGCGGATCGGTCTGGCCGACCGGGTCGTACCGGCCGGCGAGGTGTACGACGCGGCGGTCGCGCTCGTCACGCCGTACCTCAGCGGGCCTGTGCAGGCGCTGCGCGCGGCGAAGCTGGCGGTCGACGGCGGCCTGGACATGGACCTGAACTCGGGCCTGGCCTGGGAGAGTCAGCTCTTCGCGGCGTTGTTCGCGACCGACGACCGGCGCGAGGGCATGACTGCGTTCGTCGAGAAGCGCAAGCCGGACTTCACCGGTCGCTGACGACCGGGCCGACGGCGAACCGAGAACGGTTCACATTGTGCCTACCGGCCAGTAGCGTGTGACGTCGGCCAGGTTCGACGAGAAGGAGCGGCGATGACGGAGCGGATCGAAGGTCACGGCGGGGAACTCGCACTCGCGGCGTTGCGGGCGCACGGGGTGCGTGAGATGTTCACCCTCTCCGGTGGCCACGTCTTTCCGCTCTACGACGCCGCGCACAAGACCGACTTCCCGATCTACGACGTGCGGCACGAGCAGTCGGCGGTCTTCGCTGCCGAGGCGGTGGCGAAGCTCCAGCGTCGCCCCGGTCTCGCCGTCCTCACGGCCGGCCCGGGTGTCACCAATGGCATCTCGGGCATGACCAGCGCCTTCTTCAACGCGTCCCCGGTGCTGGTGCTCGGTGGTCGCGCGCCCGCGTTCCGCTGGGGCTCGGGCAGCCTCCAGGAGATGGACCACCTGCCGCTGGTCGCCCCGGTCACCAAGCACGCCGAGACGGTCTTCAGCACCGACGACATCCCGCGTGCGGTGGACGCCGCCCTCACCGCCGCGCTCACCCCGCACCGCGGCCCGGTCTTCCTCGACTTCCCGTTGGAGACGGTCTTCTCGGTCGCCGACGCGGACCTGCCCGCGCCGACCGGCGTCGACGTCGTCGAGCCGGACCCGGACGAGGTCAGCCGGGCCGCCACACTGATCGCCGGCGCGCAGCGACCGGTCATCATCGCCGGCTCGGACGTCTACGCCGGCGACGCGGTGGCCGCGCTTCGCGAGGCCGCCGAGGCGTTGCAGGTGCCGGTCTTCACCAACGGCATGGGCCGTGGCTCGCTGCCACCGGAGCACCCGCTCGCCTTCGCCAAGGCCCGCCGCGCCGCGCTGTCCGGCGCCGACGTCGTCGTGGTGGTCGGTACTCCGCTGGACTTCCGGCTCAGCTTCGGCGACTTCGGTGACGCCAAGGTGGTGCACATCGTCGACGCGCCCAGCCAGCGCGCCACGCACGTGCAGCCCGCCGTGGCCCCCGCCGGCGACCTGCGGCTGATTCTCTCCGCGCTGGCCGACCACGCCGGTGACCGGGCCGACCACACCGACTGGATCGCCGACCTGCGGGTGGCCGAGGACGCGGCGAAGGCGCGGGACGCCGCCGAGATGGCCGCCGAGACCGACCCGATCCGGCCGGCCCGCATCTACGGCGAGCTGCGCCGGGCACTCGCCCCGGACGCGATCACCATCGGTGACGGCGGTGACTTCGTCTCGTACGCCGGGCGCTACCTGGAGCCGTCGCAGCCCGGCACCTGGCTGGACCCGGGCCCGTACGGCTGCCTGGGCACCGGCATGGGCTACGCGATGGGCGCCCGGGTCAGCCACCCGGACCGGCAGATCTGTGTGCTGATGGGCGACGGCGCAGCCGGATTCTCGCTGATGGACGTCGAGTCGCTGGTCCGCCAGAAGCTGCCGGTGGTGATCGTCGTCGGCAACAACGGCATCTGGGGGCTGGAGAAGCACCCGATGCGGGCCATGTACGGCTACGACGTCGCCGCCGACCTCCAGCCGGAGCTGCGCTACGACACGGTGGTCAGCGCGCTCGGCGGTGCGGGGGAGACCGTCGCGAAGGCCACCGACCTCGCGCCGGCGCTGCAACGGGCGTTCGACTCCGGAGTGCCGTACCTGGTCAACGTGCTCACCGACCCGACCGACGCGTACCCCCGCTCGTCGAACCTGGCCTGAGTCGCACCCGCCGCCGTCGCTCCCCGAGGGGGCGACGGCGGCCGGGCCCTAGACCTCCGGTCGGTCGCCCTCACGGGGTGGCTCACCGTCGCGGCGGCGCAGGTCGTCCTCACGCCGCCGTAGATCTTCCTCCCACCGGCGGAAGAGTTCCTCGTCCTGCTGCTTGGCGCGGTCCTGCACGGACCGGAGGAACTCCGGGTCGTCGTCCGGAGCGAGAGGGCGGCGGGACTGCCGCTCGGTGGCGCCGGCGCCGCCCGGCCATGGCCGACGGGCCGGGGTGCCGGGCTCCCGACCGGCGACGAACCAGGCGATCGACCCGACCAGGGGGAAGAACAGGATGATCAGCACCCAGGCGATCCGGGGCAGGGCGCGGATCTGACCCTCCTCGGCGGACAGGCAACTGATCAGCGCGCAGACGGCGAGGACGATCTGCGCCAGGAAGAGGAGAACGTACAGCCGGGCCATGCACCCATCATGGCGCACGCTGTCCCGTCAGCGTAGTCCGCGAATCATCAGCAGCACGCCGAGCAGCGCGAGCCCGACGGTGCCCAGCGCGACCAGCGGTAATGTCCGGCCGCCGGTGCGGGCCTCGCCGACGCCTGTGGCACGGGGCCAGCAGAGCGCGAGCAGGGCACCCCAGACCAGCACGGCAGCGCCGACGACCAGCGCGCCGAACGGCCCGCCGTTCGCCGCCAGCCGGACAGCGAGCGCGGTCACCACGGTCAGCGTCAGCAGGGTGCGCCGCCAGGCCAGCCGGGTCCGCTCCGGTTGCAGCCCCGGGTCGCGTCCGGCGCTCACCGTCCCCCGACCGCCCGGGCCAGGACCGCGAGCACCAGCAGGACGGCGCCCGCGCCCACGGCGAGGGCGAGGACGGCGGGGAAGCGGGAGGCGGGCAGCTCCCGGCCGAGCCGGATGGCCCGTTCGGTACGCGCCCAGTGGTCGACCGCCCGGATCGCGACGGTGCCGCCGAGTAGCAGCAGCGCGACCGCGATGACCTCCCGCAGGTGGCTCATCGGCAGCGGCGGCAGGAACTGTGCGGCGGCCAGCCCCCCGCCGACCAGCGCGAGGCTGGTGCGCAGCCAGGCGAGGAAGGTCCGCTCGTTGGCGAGGGAGAACCGGTAGTCCGGTGTCTCACCGACGGCGCGCGCCTCCGCCGGGTCGAACCAGCGCCTGATCGCTTCCCACACGCTGGGAGATTATCCGCTTCCCCCACGCCTTAGCCTGGTCTGGTGACCGATCTTGATGTGAACACCCTGCGCGCCGCCTACGACAACCAGCTCCGTCCGGAGATCCCGGACCCGGTACCGGCCGGCGTGACCGTCGAGCGGGACGGTCCGCTCGTGCGGATCACCGGGCTCGACGCCGGCGGTTTCCTCACCTACCGCGACCTGGGTGGGCTGACCGGCGATGCGCTGGACGAGCTGATCGCCCGGCAGGTGGCGCTGTTCCGCGAGCGCGGCCAGTCGGTGGAGTGGAAGCTCAACGAGCACGACGAGCCGGCCGACCTGGCGGACCGGCTGCGCGCCGCCGGCTTCGTGCCGGAGGACCGGGAGACCGTCGTGGTCGGGCCGGTCGCGCCGCTGGCCGCCGCACTGCCGGTGACCCCCGAGGGAGTACGCCTGCGTGAGGTGACCGCCCGCGAGGACCTGGAGCGGATCGCCGCCATGGAGGAGGAGGTCTGGCGCCAGGACCGCTCGCACCTGGTGACGGGTCTGGCCAAGGAGATCGACGCCGACCCGAACTCGATCACCGTGGTGGTGGCCGAGGCGGACGGGACGGTGGTGAGCGCCGGTTGGGTGCGGTTCCCGGCGAACACCGGCTTCGCCACCCTCTGGGGCGGTTCGACCCTGCCGCAGTGGCGGCGCAAGGGCATCTACCGGGCGTTGGTCAACTACCGGGCGCGGCTGGCCGAGCAGCGGGGTCGGACGCTCGTGCAGGTCGACTGTTCCGAGGACAGCCGGCCGATCCTCCAGCGACTCGGCCTCGTAGCAGTCACCGCCACCACCCCGTACGTCTACACTCCGTGATCATGGAGCAGCGGTTGACCGACGAGGAGCGCCTGACTCTCAAGACGGGCGCGTTCGGCGCTGTCTTCCTGGTCTCGAACGCGGACCCGGGGATGCTGGGCGTGATCCGGGAGAGTGTGGCCGCCTCCGGCGCGCTGGCCGACGCGAGCGGCGTGGTCAAGGACGCGCTGACCACCGGCCCGCTGCCCCGCCTGCCCCGGGACTCCCAGTTGGAGATCGAGTCGGTGGTGCTGCCGGCGCTCGGTCGGGCGGTACGGATCCTGCGGGAGAAGTCCCCGGCCGACGTCGAGGCGTACCGGTCGGTGGTGTTGAACGCCGCGGACCGGGTGGCCCGCGCGCACGACGGGGTGGCCCCCACCGAGACCGCGGTCATCGACCAGATCCGGGGCGCGCTGGCCGACCCGGCCTGACCACGCCGTACCGGTGACCTGTGTCACCCTGCGTGCCCGGCGGCAGTAACCTACTGGCAGGTAACATTGCGGGCGTGGGCAACTGCACAGCAGCCCACGGTTGACCGGGCGTCGACCGACACGCGAGGCTGCGGCCCAGACCGGGCGAGCCGATCGCAACACCACACAGGAGGGTCGTCGAAGCGCGATGAACATCGTCGTACTCGTCAAGCAGGTGCCCGATTCGGGCGCGGACCGCAACCTGCGCAATGACGACAACACCGTCGACCGCGGTTCGGCGAACAACGTGATCAACGAGATGGACGAGTACGCCATCGAGGAGGCCCTGAAGATCAAGGAGGCGCACGGCGGTGAGGTCACCATCCTGACCATGGGTCCGGACCGGGCGACCGAGTCGATCCGCAAGGCGCTCTCCATGGGCCCGGACAAGGCCGTCCACGTGGTGGACGACGCTCTGCACGGCTCCTGCGCGGTGGCCACCTCGAAGGTGCTCGCCGCCGCCCTCGGTCAGCTCAACGCCGACCTGGTGATCTGCGGCGCCGAGTCCACCGACGGCCGCGTCCAGGTCATGCCGCACATGATCGCCGAGCGGCTCGGCGTCGCGGCGCTCACCGGCGCCCGCAAGCTCACCGTCGACGGCGCGACGCTGACCGTCGAGCGGCAGACCGAGGAGGGCTACGAGGTCGTCACGGCCTCCACGCCGGCCGTGGTCTCCGTGTGGGACACCATCAACGAGCCGCGCTACCCCTCCTTCAAGGGCATCATGGCCGCCAAGAAGAAGCCGGTGCAGACGTTCTCCCTGGCCGACCTCGGCGTCGCCCCGACCGAGGTGGGCTTCGACGGCGCGACCAGTGCCGTCGTCGAACACACCAAGCGCCCGCCGCGCTCCGGCGGCGCCAAGATCACCGACGAGGGCGAGGGCGGCGTCAAGCTGGTCGAGTTCCTCGCCACCGAGAAGTTCGTGTGAGAGGGGCTGAAGACATGTCCGAGGTTCTCGTCGTCGTCGAAGCCACCAGGGAATTCGGCGTCAAGAAGGTCACTCTCGAAATGCTCACCCTCGCGCGTGAGCTGGGCACCCCGAGCGCGGTGGTGCTCGGTGGCCCCGGCGCTGCCGAGGCGCTGAGCGCCAAGCTGGGCGAGTACGGCGCGGAGAAGATCTACGCCGCCGAGAGTGACGACATCGACGGCCACCTGGTGGCTCCCAAGGCGACCGTGCTGGCCGAGCTGGTCCAGCGGGTGCAGCCGGCCGCCGTGCTGCTGGCCTCCGCCCAGGAGGGCAAGGAGATCGCCGCCCGGCTCGCCGTCAAGCTCGACAACGGCATCTTGACCGACGTCGTGGGCCTGGACGCCGACGGCACCGCCACCCAGGTCGCCTTCGCCGGCTCCACCATCGTCAAGTCCAAGGTCACCAAGGGACTGCCGCTGGTCACCGTCCGCCCCAACTCGGTCACCCCCGCCCCGGCGGCGGCCACCCCGACGATCGAGCAGCTCACCGTGTCGGTCACCGACACCGACAAGCTGGCCAGGGTCGTCGAGCGGGTCGCCGAGCAGAAGGGCTCCCGGCCCGAGCTGACCGAGGCCGGCATCGTCGTCTCCGGCGGCCGTGGCGTCGGCAACGCCGACAACTTCAAGCTGGTCGAGGAGCTGGCCGACCTGCTCGGCGGTGCCGTCGGCGCGTCCCGGGCGGCCGTCGACTCCGGCTTCTACCCGCACCAGTTCCAGGTGGGTCAGACCGGCAAGACCGTCTCCCCGCAGCTCTATGTGGCGCTCGGCATCTCCGGGGCCATCCAGCACCGGGCCGGCATGCAGACCTCGAAGACGATCGTCGCCGTCAACAAGGACGGCGAGGCGCCGATCTTCGAGCTGGCCGACTTCGGCGTGGTGGGCGACCTGTTCAAGATCGTCCCGCAGGCCGCCGAGGAGATCCGCAAGCGCAAGTGAGCAGGTGACGAAAAAAGTGGCCGCCCGGAACCGGGCGGCCACTTTTTCGTGGGGAGCTGATCGGCGGGCCGGGGAGCTGAGCCGGCCCGCCGATCAGCCCGTCAGGGTGCCCCTCAACAGGCTGTCGCCGGAGTGGCGGGTGTTGTTGTCGTACTGCTCGGCGGACACGTCGACCACCGAGTAGCTCTTGAGGTCGACGTTCGGGGGTAGGGGCAGCGACGCGTCCGCATCGCCACCCAGGGTGCCGATCGAGAACATCTCCATGGTCGTCGGGTTGATGAGCCAGACCTCGTAGTACCCCGGCACGCGCGGGAGATTCGCCACATGCAGATGTAGTTGGCCGCCCTGCAGGACCCGCGCGTCGCCCTGGGCCGACTTCGGCGTCGAGCCGAACGCCGCCAGCGGCGCGCTGGCCAGCACCGACGGCGTTTTGGCCGGCTCCGGTTCCCTCGGCCGCAGCACCGAAATCGTGCCCACGACACCGATCGCCGCCGCCGCGACGGCGGTCACCGCCGTGGCTGCCCAGCGGGACCAGCCCCGACCCCGGCGGGGCCGGCGCGTCGGGTCCAGTCGGGTGACCCCCTCGGCCGCCGTCGCGCGGGTCTGCCCGGGCACCTGCTGCCGGTCGACGCCGGTCAGGACCGCTACGGGTGCGTGGACCCCGGTGCCCTCGGCCGCCCGGATCTCGGCTTCGATGCCCTGCCAGATGTGCTCCGGCGGGTCGGGCAGGTCACCGAGACCCTGCGTCTCGGTGCCGAGCCCGGCCACCTGCCGCAGGGCCGTCAGTTCCGCGCGGCAGTGCGCGCAGGTGTCGAGGTGGGTGCTCTCCCCGTTGTCCGCATCGCTCTCACCGAGCGCCAGAAAGACCAGCCGCTCGTGCTCCAGGTGCTGCACCATCCACCTCCCATCTGCGTTTCAAGCTCGCCATGCCGCGTCGGATGTGACTTTTCACGGTGCCCAGCGGCACCCCGGTCACCGCGGCGATCTGCTGGTGGGTCAGGTCGTCGTAGAAGGCCAACTCCAACATGCGTCGCTGATCGTCCGGTAGGCGCGCCAGCTCGTCCGCGATCACCAGCCGATCGACCACCCGATCCGGGTCCGGACCGGTCTGCGCCGGTTCGGGCAGCTGCTGGATCGTCTCCACCACCCGTGTCTCCCGCGCCGAGGCCCGCATCCGGTCGATCACCTTGCGCCGGCCGATGCCGAGCAGCCAGCCGACCAACGAGCCCTTGGCCGGGTCGAAGGTGTCCCGGCCCAGCCATGCGCCCACGAATGTCGCCTGGGTCACGTCCTCGGCGTCGGCCCGGTTGGCCAGCATCGAGGTCGCCAGGTGATGGACGGCCCGGCCGTAGCGGTCGTACGCCTCACGCAGCGCCGTCTCGTCACCGGCACCGAAGCGGACCGCGAGGTCGTCCGTCGGTGGGTCGGGTTGCGGGGGCAGCGCCGTCACGGGGCGGCCCACCTTCGATGGGGCATGCCCGACTGTAGCTGCCACAGCCCTCGCCCCACTTTCCCGGTCAAAGTCATCTCACCTGCTCTTCGTCCGCCGCCGGTGCTCCGGATGCGGTCGGGGCGAAGAAAAGAAATCGCGTCGAGAGCGCATCCACCCGTCGCGGAGCCGGCGTAACCCGTTCTGCAAGCCAGGCCTGACGAATCAGCATCAATCACCAGGAGGCAGACATGCAGCTCTCGTACTTCCGTCGGGTCGCCGCGGGCGGAGCCGTCGCCGCGCTGGCCTTCGCCGGTGTCGGCGCGTTCACCGCCACCCCCGCGTACGCCGCCACGTCGAAGGTCTCCGTCGTCCACGGCATCCCGGACACCCCTGTCGACGTCTACGTCAACGGCAAGAAGACGCTGGACAACTTCAAGCCCGGCGACGTGGCCGGCCCGCTGAGCCTGAAGGAGGGCGAGTACGACATCGCCCTCACCAAGCCCGGCGAGCCGGTCGGCAGCGCGATCCTCAAGGTCGACGACGCCAAGGTGCCGGGCGGGGCGAACATCAGCCTCGCCGCGCACCTCGACGCCGCCGGCAAGCCGAAGATCACGCCGTTCGTGAACGACGTCTCCACAGTCGACGCCGGCAAGGCGCGGCTGATCGTCCGGCACACCGCGGCCGCCCCGGCGGTCGACGTACGGGCCGGCGGCACCCCGGTCTTCAAGGGCCTGACCAACCCGAAGGAGGCCAAGGGCGACGTCGACGCGGGCAAGGTGAAGGCGGACGTGGTGCTGGCCGGCACCGACACCGTGGCCATCGGCCCGGCGGACCTCAACCTCGCCGAGGGCACCGCCACGATCGTCTACGCGATCGGCTCCGCCGAGGGCAAGAGCCTCGACGTGGTGGCCCAGACGATCACCGGCCTGCACTCCGCGCCGGGCGGCGTGCCGAGCGGTGACGGTGGCCAGGCGGGTACCGGCGTGGGCACCTGGTGGTACGTGCTCACCGGTGCCGGCGTACTCCTGCTCGTTGCCGGTGGGGCGCGGATGGCGACCGCGCGGACCGGCCGCAGGTGACGGTGCGCGACCGCGGCGCGCTGGCGGCCCTGGCCGCCGGCGTTGCCGCGCTCACCGTCGCCACCCTGGTGGCGTGCAACTCCCAGCCGGCCGGAAACGTCGGCGCCCAGGAGGCGACCGCGCTGGCCAGCGCCTCGCCGTCCATCGCAGCGCCGACCGCTGCGGTCCCTCCGGTTCCGGTGATCGCCGGTGACCTGCCCGCCGGGGCGGAGATCGTCCCGCCGGTGCGGCTGGTCATCTCGGAGATCGGTGTCACCGCCACGGTCAACGCGGTCGGCATCAACGCGCGCACCAACGAGTTCGAGGTGCCCCCCAGCGTCGACCAGGTCGGCTGGTACCGCTACGGCCCCGGCCTGGATGCCGATGCCGGATCGGTGGTCATCGCCGGGCACGTGGACAGCGCCACGCAGGGCAAGGGGGCGTTCTTCCGGCTGCGCGAACTGGACCGGGGCGACACCCTGACCGCTACCGGCAGCGACGGCAAGGCCCGGCGCTACCAGGTCGTCGCCCGGGAGGAGTACGCCAAGACCAGGATCCCGTTGGACCGGTACTTCGCCCGGGACGGCAAGCCCCGGCTGACCCTGATCACCTGCGGTGGTCCGTTCGACGCCAAGGCCCGCAAGTACCGCGACAACATCGTCGTCACTGCGGTGCCCGCCTGAGGGGGCAGCGTCCGCTTCGTGCCGGGGTGGCCGTCCCACCCCGGCACATAGCGTGGAGTCCCCTCCGGCATTCGCCTCCCCAGGCATCGGCCGTACGCTGAAGGGTGATGGCTTACCTGGATCACGCGGCTACCACTCCCATGCTCGACGAGGCACTGGAGGCGTACGTCGCTACCGCCCGCGAGGTCGGCAACGCGTCCTCCCTGCACGCGGCCGGTCGTCGTGCCCGTCGCCGGGTCGAGGAGTCGCGCGAGCGGGTGGCTGCGGTGCTGGGCGCCCGGCCCTCCGAAGTGATCTTCACCGGTGGTGGCACGGAGAGCGACAACCTGGCGGTCAAGGGCATCTTCTGGGCCCGTCGGTCCGCCGGCCCCGACCGTCGACGGGTCATCTCCAGTGCCGTCGAGCACCACGCCGTGCTCGACTCGGTCGACTGGCTGGTCGAGCACGAGAGCGCCGAGGTCGGCTGGCTACCGGTGGACTCCACCGGCCGGCTCGACCCGGACGACCTGCGCGCCGAACTCGACGCGCACGCCGACCAGGTGGCCCTGGTCACCGCGATGTGGGCCAACAACGAGGTCGGCACCCTGCAGCCGGTCGCCGAACTGGCCGCCGTCGCCGCCGAGCACGGAGTGCCGTTCCACACCGACGCCATCCAGGCCGTCGGCCAGGTGCCGGTCGACTTCGCCGCCAGCGGGGCCGCCGCGCTCACCGTCACCGGGCACAAGCTGGGCGGTCCGATCGGGGTGGGCGCCCTGCTGCTCGGCCGGGACGTGGCCGCCGTACCGCTGCTGCACGGCGGCGGCCAGGAGCGCGACGTCCGCTCCGGCACGCTGGACACCGCCGGCATCGTCGCCTTCGCGGTCGCCGTCGAGACGGCGGTCAAGGGCCAGCAGGAGTACGCGGCCCGGGTGGCCGCCCTGCGCGACGACCTGATCGAGCGCGTCCGCAGGGCAGTGCCCGAGGTGATCTACAACGGTGACCCGACCGACCGGCTCCCCGGCAACGCGCACTTCTCCTTCCCGGGCTGTGAGGGCGACGCCCTGCTGCTGCTGCTCGACGCCCACGGCATCGCCTGCTCGACGGGTTCGGCCTGCTCGGCCGGAGTCGCCCAGCCGTCGCACGTGCTGTTGGCGATGGGCGCCGACGACGACCGCGCCCGTTCCTCGCTGCGGTTCACCCTCGGCCACACCAGCACCCAGGCCGACATCGACGCCCTCGTCGCAGCTCTCCCAGCAGCCGTGGAAAGAGCCCGCCGAGCCGCCGCCCACCGAACCCCCCGCTAACCCCCCGCCCCCTCCCGTCCCCTCCCGTCCCTCCCGGCCCCGGCGTGGTCCCGGGGGTCTGTCCCCGTCGATCATGAAGTTATTGCCCTGCTGATCGGCGTGTCGGGGCAATAACTTCATGATCGACAGGCCGGGGGGCCTGGGGGTGGGGCCGGGGGTGGGGTGGTGGATAGGGTTGGTTGGTTGGTGGGGGAGGGGGTTCGCTGGTGAGAGTTCTGGCGGCTATGTCGGGCGGGGTTGACTCGGCCGTGGCGGCGGCGCGGGCGGTGGCGGCCGGGCACGACGTGACCGGCGTGCACCTGGCGTTGGCGCGCAACCCGCAGACGTACCGGACCGGGGCGCGCGGTTGCTGCACCCTGGAGGACTCCCGGGATGCCCGCCGGGCGGCTGACGTGATCGGCATCCCCTTCTACGTGTGGGACATGGCGGACCGGTTCCACGAGGACGTCGTGGACGACTTCGTCGCCGAGTACGCCGCAGGTCGTACACCGAACCCGTGTCTCCGCTGCAACGAGAAGATCAAGTTCGCGGCGGTGCTGGACCGGGCGGTGGCCCTGGGCTTCGACGCGGTGGTCACCGGTCACCACGCCCGGCTCGGCCCGGACGGGTTGCTGCGCCGCAGCGTCGACATCGCCAAGGACCAGTCGTACGTGCTGGCGGTTCTCACCCGCGGGCAGCTGGACCGGTCGATGTTCCCGCTCGGCGACTCGACGAAGGCCCAGGTCCGCGCGGAGGCCGCCGAGCGTGGCCTGGCGGTCGCCGACAAGCCGGACTCCCACGACATCTGCTTCATCGCCGACGGCGACACCCGTGGCTTCCTGGCCGGCCGGCTCGGCGAGGCACCCGGCGACGTCGTCGACGCGAGCACCGGCGCGGTGGTCGGCAGCCACACCGGGGCCTACGCGTACACGGTGGGTCAGCGTCGTGGCCTGCACCTGGACCGGCCCGCCGCCGACGGCCGGCCGCGCTACGTGCTCTCCATCACGCCCAAGACCAACACGGTGACGGTCGGTCCGGCCGAGGCGCTGGAGGTCTCCCAGGTACGGGCGATCCGCCCGGTCTGGACCGGTGGCCCCCGCCCGGACGCGCCGGTCGAGTGCGAGGTGCAGCTACGCGCGCACGGCGACGTGGTGCCGGCGACCGTCGACCTCGACGCTGACACGCTGCACGCCGAGCTGCGCCGACCGGTTCGTGGCGTCGCCGCCGGTCAGGCCGTCGTGGCGTACCGGCCGGACCCGGCCGGCGACATCGTCCTCGGCTCCGCGACCATCGCGGACTGACCGCACGGCCCGCGTGCCCGCGGGATAGCCTTCGGCCGTGACAGATCAGGCGTGGCCCTGGCCGGCCGGTGCGGCGACCGGCATCGGTTCGTTGCCCGGCACCGACATCGCCGAGGCCCAGCGAGTGGTCCTCGGCGAGCTTCCCGAGCTGCCGCACCTGCCCGAGCTGCCCGCGAGAGGCCCGGGAGCCGACCTGATCGGCCGCAGCGCCGGGCTGCTGGTCGAGCTGCCCGTCGAGCTGTACGCCGGACGGTGGCGGGTCGCCCCGCGTGCCGGCCGTGACCTGCGCCGGGCCCGGGACCTGATGGAACGCGACCTGGACCAGCTCGCCGAGCAGGCCGAGGGGTACGCCGGTCCGATCAAGGTGCAGGCCGGTGGCCCGCTCACCCTCGCGGCCTCGCTGGAACTGCCGATCGGCGGCCGGCTGCTGCGTGACCCCGGCGCCGTGCGCGATCTCACCGGCTCCCTCGCCGAAGGGTTGCGCGGGCACGTGGCGGCGGTCGCGCGGCGTCTGCCCCAGGCGTCGGTGGTCCTGCAACTGGACGAGCCGTCGCTGCCGACCGTGCTGGCCGGGCGGGTGCCGACCGAGAGCGGGCTGGGCGCGTACCGGGCGGTGGAGTCGGCCGACGCGGCAGCCCTGCTGCGTACGGTCGTCGACGCGGTGGGCGTACCCACTGTGGTGCACTGCTGTGCCCCGGACGTGCCGCTGGAGCTGATCCGTTCCACCGGAGCCGTCGCGGTCGCCCTCGACCTCGATCTGGTCACCGACCTGGACCCGCTGGGCGAGGCGATCGACGCCGGCCTCGGGCTGTTGGCCGGCGCCGCGCCGACCCGGCCGCCGTCGGCCGGTGGCGCACCGACCTCCGCGCAGATCGCCGAGCGGGTACGCAAGATCTGGGACCGCCTCGGCTTTCCTCGTCGGCAGCTCGCCGAGCAGGTGGTCGTCACCCCGGCGTGTGGCCTGGCCGGCGCCACCCCGCAGTACGCCCGGGCGGTGCTCGCTGCCTGTCGGGACGCCGGCCGACGGTTCACCGAGGAGTGACGTTTTCCTGTCGTACCCGCTGGGCAGGATGACGGTCATGATTGGACAGCTACGTTCAGTGGTGATCGACTGCCCCGACCCGCGGGCGTTGGCGGCCTTCTACTCCGAGTTGCTCGGCATCCCCGTGTTCGGGGGCGAGGACGACGCCGATGACGAGTGGGTGGTGCTGGGCGGGCCGCCCGGGCACCAGCCGCGCCTGGCGTTCCAGCGAGCGCTCAACCTGCGGCCGCCGGCCTGGCCCGACCCGGAGCGCCCGCAGCAGTTCCACCTGGACGTGACGGTGGACGACATCGAGAGCGCGGAGAAGGCGGCACTCGCTCTCGGTGCGCGGCGGCTGCCCGGCGAGGGTGAGGGTTTCCGCGTCTACGCCGATCCGGCCGGCCACCCGTTCTGCCTCTGCTGGGACTGAGCACGGCGTGGGTTGCGGCGGCACGGCACCATGGCCGCCGTGATCCACTCCTCTCCGCTGCGCGCCTCCGGTTCGCTCTTCGGTCTCGCCTACGGCGACGCCCTGGGCAAGCCCACCGAGTTCCTGACCGTCGCCGAGATCGAGCGCCGCTACGGTCCGACCGGCCCGCGTGAGCTGGCCGGCGACCCGGCGCTGGTCACGGACGACACGCAGATGGCGCTGGCGGTGGCCTGGGCGCTGCATGACGCGCCGACGCTCACGCCGGAGGCGGTGGAGCCGCTGTTGCGACGCCGATTCCTGGCCTGGGCGGTCAGCCCGGACAACAACCGCGCCCCCGGGATGACCTGCCTGCGCGCGTGCGCCGATCTGGACCGTGGGCTGCCCTGGCAGGAGGCGACGGTCGCCGGCTCGAAGGGCTGCGGCGCCAACATGCGCGTGACCCCGGTGGGGCTGCTCGACGTGGACCTCGACACGGTGGCCGGTCTGGCCCAGTCGCAGGCCGGGATGACCCACGGCCACCCGACCGGGTTGGCCGCCAGCGAACTCACCGCGTACGCGGTCGTCGCCCTGCGCGGTGGCGTCGCGTTGCCCGAACTGCCGGCGGTGCTCGCCGACCGGGCGCGGTCCCAACGCCGGGTCTACCACCAGGACTGGCTGGGCGATCTCTGGCGGCGCCCGGGAGTCGACACGCCGGAGGAGTTCATCGCTCGCGGCTGGGACGAGTGCCTGGCGGCGCTGCGCCGGCTGACGACCGCCCTGCGCGAGCCGGACGACGGCGGCGACCCGTGCCTCGTCACCGGGGAGGGTTGGGTGGCCGAGGAGGCGCTGGCCACCGCGCTGTTGTGCGCCGTACGCCACGCCGACGACCCGGTCGCGGCGCTGGCCCGGGGCGCGACCACCGCCGGCGACTCCGACTCGATCGCCGCCCTCGCCGGCGCCTTCGTGGGCGCGGCCGTCGGCATGGCCGCCTGGCCGTCCGGGTGGGCCGGCCGCATCGAGTACGCCGACCAGCTCGCCACCCTCGGCGCGGCCTGGGACTGACCGTCCGGCGCAGTCCGTGCGGCCTGGCCCGCGTGGCCTGGCCCGTGCGGCCTGGCCCGTGCGGCCGGCCCGTGCGGCCTGGCTCGCCTGACGCGGCCGCGCCCGGTCTGGGGTGATGCGGCCCGTGGCCGGTCTGGGGTGATCGACTCGGGTTTCTGGAAGTCGGGCTGTCGCTGGCGGGTGGACCGGCCGGTTTCGTGGAAGTCGAGTGGATCTACGGCGTGGGGTCGGGATGGCCTTCGGTTGAGCTTGGCGTCAGCCGGCGGAGGCTGCGGACCTTGCGCCACAGGTCGGCGTCGCAACGGCCGGCGCGGTCGGCGAAGTCGGCGAGGCTGACCCGGACCGGCTCGGTCAGGCTCAGGTAGCTGTCGTGCTCGGCGTCGGCATCCCACTCCCGGGTGGGAATCCGGACGTGGTCGTCCCGGTCGCTCTTGTCCTGACTGGTGATCTTCAGGACGTCGGCGCCCCGGGAATCGACGCGGAGGACCAGGCAGGGCCGCACCTTCGAGCCGCTGCCGTCGACGTACGGCACATCGGCCCACCAGATCTCGCCCGCTGCCGGAGCGTCGGCCGCACGATCGGTCTGCCGGGAGCGGGTCGTACCGGCCGGTCGGTCGGTGCCACGCGGCCTCGGCGGCGCGGGTCGACGGCCGCCCCCGCCGGTCGCGGCACCCCGGCCGGGACGGTCGGTCGAGCGTCGGTCGGTCGAGCGTCGCGTGGCCGCCCGGCTCCGCCAGCTGTTCCACGCCCAACCGGCGGCCACCGCCAGCAGGATCGCGACCGCCCAGAGCAGCGCCTCGTTCATCGCCACCTCCACGTCAGGGCGGCGCGCCGGCCGCTTCGTCCGGCGATCCTCGCACGTCATGACCCCGGTCGCCCGCTGGCGACACCGCCGCCCGTGCGCGGGCGCACGCGCCGGGCGCACGCGCCGGGCGCGCGGTAGTGCGTCGTGATCGACTCGAGATCACCGATCTGGGGGCATCTGGGGCGCGCGGATACCCCGATATCGGCGATCTGGAGTCGATCAACGGACCGCGTTCCGGCCTCCCTGCGGGTGGGCGGCGGATTGTCACCCCGGACCGATACCGTGCCTTAGTAGCGTGATCAGGGAGGTCGCAGGCGTGTCCGAAAGTGGCGGGGTGTCCGAGGAGCAGATCGGTCAGCAGGTCAGCCGGGCTCAGGAGGCGGCGGCCGGCGCAGAGCCGACGCCGCAGGCGCGGGAGCGGCACGCCACGTTGAGCGGTGAGCTGACCGAACATCAGTACCGCTACTACGTGCTCGACTCGCCGATCATCACCGACGCCGAGTTCGACAAGCAGTTGCGCCAGCTCGAAGCGCTGGAGGAGGAGTTTCCGGCGCTGCGCACGCCGGATTCGCCGACGCAGCGGGTGGGCGGCACGTTCTCCACCGACTTCACCCCCGTCACGCACGCCGAGCGGATGCTCTCGCTCGACAACGCCTTCGCCGACGAGGAGTTGGCAGCCTGGGCCGAGCGGGTCGAGCGGGACGCGGGCGGGCCGGTGCCCTACCTCTGCGAGTTGAAGGTCGACGGTCTGGCGATCAACCTGACCTACGAGGCCGGGCGGCTGGTCCGGGCGGCCACCCGGGGTGACGGCCGCACCGGCGAGGACGTCACCGCCAACGTGCGCAGCATTCGGGACGTACCCGGCCAGCTCACGCCGTCCGCCGAGTTCCCGACGATCCCCGAGTTGCTGGAGGTCCGGGGCGAGATCTACTTCCCGATCGCCGCGTTCGCGGACCTCAACGCGGGTCTGGTGGAGCAGGGCAGGGCCCCGTTCGCCAACCCCCGCAACGCCGCCGCCGGCAGCCTGCGGCAGAAGGACCCACGGATCACCGCCTCCCGGCCACTGCGGCTGGTCGTGCACGGCATCGGGGCCCGTCGGGGCTTCCAGCCCACGGCCCAGTCCGAGTCGTACGGGGCGCTGAAGGCGTGGGGGCTGCCGACCAGCGACCGGTGGCGTGTCGTGCCGGACCTGTCCGGCGTGGCGGAATACATCGCCTACTACGCCGAGCACCGGCACGACGTCGAGCACGAGATCGACGGTGTGGTGGTCAAGGTCGACCCGGTCTCCATCCAGGGTCGTCTGGGCTCGACCAGTCGGGCCCCGCGTTGGGCGATCGCCTTCAAGTACCCGCCCGAGGAGGTCACCACCAAGCTCCTCGACATCGACGTCAACGTGGGGCGTACCGGTCGGGTCACACCGTTCGCCGTCCTCGAGCCGGTGCGGGTGGCCGGCTCGACCGTCGCGCTCGCCACCCTGCACAACGCCCGCGAGGTGGAGCGCAAGGGTGTGCTGATCGGCGACACGGTGGTGCTGCGCAAGGCCGGCGACGTGATCCCCGAGGTGCTCGGTCCGGTGGTCGACCTGCGGCCCGCCGATGCCCGCCCGTTCGTCATGCCGACGAGCTGCCCGTCCTGCGGCACCCCGCTCGCGCCGTCCAAGGAGGGCGACGTCGACATCCGGTGCCCCAACACCCGCAGCTGCCCGGCCCAGCTCCGGGAGCGGGTGTTCCACCTCGCCGGCCGTGGCGGGTTCGACATCGAGGTGCTCGGCTACAAGGGTGCGGCGGCGCTGCTGGACGCGGAGATCATCGCCGACGAGGGTGACCTCTTCCAGCTCGACGCCGACCAGCTGTCCCGGTCACCGTTCTTCGTCAACAAGGACGGCAGCCTCGGCTCCAACGCGGTCAAGCTGCTCGACAACCTGGCCGTCGCCCGGGAACGCGACCTGTGGCGGGTGCTCGTGGCGCTCTCCATCCGGCACGTCGGCCCCACGGCCGCCCAGGCGTTGGCCCGGCACTTCCGCTCGATGGAGGCCATCGACGCGGCCAGCGAGGAGGAGCTGTCCTCGGTCGACGGGGTCGGGCCGACCATCGCGGCCAGCATCCGGGAGTGGTTCGCGGTCGACTGGCACCGCGAGGTGGTCCGCAAGTGGGCCGAGGCGGGCGTACGGATGGCCGAGGAAGCGGTCGACGAGGGCCCGCGCCCGCTGGAGGGGTTGACCGTCGTGGTCACCGGCACCCTCGCCGGCTTCTCCCGGGACCAGGCCGCCGAGGCCGTGCAGAGCAGGGGCGGCAAGGTCAGCGGGTCGGTCTCCAAGAAGACGAGCTTCGTCGTGGTGGGGGACAACCCGGGGTCCAAGGCCGACAAGGCGGCCAGCCTCAAGGTGCCGGTGCTCGACGAGGACGGGTTCCGGCTGCTGCTGGACGCGGGTCCGGACGCCGCGCGGGAGGTCGCCCGAGTCGAGGGCTGACTCCGCCACGCGTCGGAGTGGCCGCCGCGTATACCAACTTAATTACGACTACGACCGATTCGTGACTGTCATACCGGGAAACCCGGGGCCGAGGGCGTTTCATTGGGTCACGACGTGCCCACCGACACGTCGACCGGTCCTCGGGAGGTGTGATGGAGGTCGCCGACCCGCGCAACTCCCTCCCACCTGGGCGGGCTGCGCCGTTCGCCACCTTCGTCGTCGGCATCCTCGTGGTGGCGGCGCTGACCGCCGCCGGTCCACTCACGACGCTTCCCGACGAGGTGTCCCGCCTGCCGGTGGCGTTCTGGACGATGGCCGCGCTCGCGGTGGTCTGCGACGCGCGCCCGTTCGTCCCACCCGGGCGACGGCAGACCTCGGCGGTCTTCCCGTCCACCTGCTTCACCTTCGCGATCCTGCTCGGTTGGGGGCTCGGCCCGGCGGTGGTGGTGCAGGCCGTCGGGGTGATCGTCTCCGGTTGGCGGATGGGCAACGCCGCGTGGCGGACCGCGTTCAACGTCGGCCAGTACGCCTGCGCGCTCGCCGCCGCGTACGGCGTCATCCAGCTCGGGCCGGGCGCCATCTTCTCCGGGGGACACCTGCACTGGACCGACGTGGCCGCCGTCGGGGGCGCGACGCTGGCCTGGTTCGTCGTGAACTACGGCCTGGTGAGCTGGGCGGTGCGGCTGCGCTTCGGCGACCGCTGGTGGCCCACGGTCCGCCAGGGCGTCGGTTTCGAACTGCTCTCCACCGGCTCGCTGCTGCTGCTCGCCCCGGTGCTGGTCGCCGCCGCCCGTCTCAGCGCGGCGCTGATCCCGCTGGTGCTGGTGCCGCTCTTCGCCGTGTACCGGATGGCCCGGCTGACCGTCGAGCAGCAGCATCTCGCCGACGCGGATCCGCTGACCGGGTTGCCCAACCGCAAGGCGCTGCTGACCGAGGTGGCCGAGCAGGTGCACCTGCACGCCGAGCGGACCGCCCGCGGCGAGCCCGGCGGGCATCTGGCGCTGCTGCTCATCGACCTGGACCGCTTCAAGAACGTCAACGACGCGCTCGGGCACGCCGTCGGTGACCGGCTGCTGGTCGAGGTCAGCGCCCGGCTCACCGACGTGGAGCCCCAGCCGCAGATGATCGCCCGTCTGGGTGGAGACGAGTTCGCCATCGTGATGACCGGGCTGACCGATGTCGGCCAGGCGCGCGAGTTGGCCGATCGTGTGGTCGGGGCGTTGGCCGAGCCGGTGCCGTTGGACGGACTGCCGCTCGACGTCGGAGGTTCCATCGGGATCGCCCTCTTCCCCGAGCACGGCGAGGACTTCGCCACCCTGATGCGGCACGCCGACGTGGCGATGTACGACGCCAAGCACCGCAACGACACGGTCGCGGTGTACGCGCCGGAGTCCGACCACAACTCGGCCGAGCGTCTCGGGCTCCTCGCCGACCTCCGCCGGGTGCTCGAGTCCGGCTCGTCCGCCGACGAGGCAAGCCAGGCCGACGAGGCAAGCCAGGCCGACGCCGCAAGCCACGCCGACGAGGCCACGCACGCCGCACCAGCCGCTTCCGCCACACGAGCAGGCCATCCCGTACCCGTGGACGACCCCGAGTCGGGTGAGTCGGAGCGGACGGCAGACGTACCCCTTGCGGTGGAGGCCGAGGTGCGCGGCGGTGACGGCGCGGCGCTGCCGGCCGATGCGGCGCCGGTGATCGCCGCGACGCCGCCGACCGGCGGGCGGTGGTGGGCTCGCCGTCGGCGCGCCGACGGCGAGTTGGCGCACACCGATGAGCTGATCAACCGGATCGCCACCGGCGCCGACCCGATCCGGGGCCGCAACAGTCGCGCGACGATTCCGGGTACCCGCCCGGGCCCGAGCCGGGACCGGCGTTCCGGCGGTCACGGCCGTCGCTCGCCGAACGGCGGCGCGCTGCCACCGGCGGGCGACCACCGTCCGGGGCGCGACGGTGGGCCCGTTGCGGGGGAGCGGGTGATCGAGGCGACCGGGTGGGTACGCGACGGCGGCGAGCCGGTCGACGACGCCGGTGAGATCACCATGTACTACCAGCCGCAGATCGCCATCGCGACCGGCGAGGTGGTCGGTGTCGAGGCCCTGCTGCGCTGGCGGCACCCGCGTCGGGGGATGGTCGACCCGGAGGAGCTGATCCGGGTCGCCGAGCAGAGCGCGGTGATGCGGCTGCTCACCCGGCGCGTCGTGGACGACGTGGTGGAGCAGCTCGCCAAGTGGTCGGCGGCCGGCATCGGGCTACGCGCGGCGCTCAACGTCAGTGTGCGCGACCTGCACACCGGTGAGATCGCCGACCAGATCGCCGACCGGCTGGCCCGCTACGGGGTGCCGGCCGAACGGCTGCAACTGGAGATCACCGAGGGCGCGTTGATGGCTGATCCGCGCCGGGTGCTGGCCACCATCTCCCGGTTGCACCAGATCGGGGTGGCCATCGCGCTGGACGACTTCGGCACCGGGTACTCGTCGCTGCAACACCTGCGCCGGCTGCCGCTGTCCGAGGTGAAGGTGGACCGGTCGTTCGTGCTGGGCATGGCCGAGGACGCCGACGACGCGGCCATCGTCCGCTCGACGATCGAGCTGGCGGGCGCGCTGGGTCTGCGGGTGGTCGCCGAGGGCGTGGAGGACGAGCGGACCTGGCGGATGTTGTACGCGGCCGGCTGCGACGCGGCCCAGGGGTGGTTCTACGCCCGCCCGATGCCCGCCGAGGAGCTGGTCACCTGGCTGGCCCGCTACCGGCCGGTCCGCCCCAGCGGAGGTCCGGAGCCGGACGCCGCCCGCAGACTGACGCGCTGACCCACCCGAGCAGCCGGCGCGGGGGGCGGAACAATAGACTCGCTCCGGTCACCGCGCGTCACGCTGCACCCGCCGCGCGCCGGCACACCGCCCGACCAGCAGGACATCAGAAGGGGGCACGGATGGCCGCCATCTCCCGCGAGGAGGTCGCGCACCTGGCGCGCCTGTCGCGGCTCGCCGTCACCGAGGAGGAGCTGGACACGTTCGCCGGCCAGCTCGACGTGATCCTCCAGGCGGTCGCCCAGGTCGGCGAGGTCGCCGCCGCGGACATCCCGCCGACCTCGCACTCGGTGCCGTTGACCAACGTCTTCCGTGAGGACGTCGTCACGCCGTGCCTGACCCCGCAGGAGGCGCTGTCGGGCGCGCCGGACGCCGAGGACCAGCGGTTCCGCGTACCCCGGATTCTGAGCGAGGACGTGGCCTCATGAGCGAGCGCCAGCGAGCGAATCAACAGTGCAGCGCTGTGGTGCCTCATGGCGTCGCGGAGCGAAGCGGAGTGACGGCATGAGCGATTTGACCAGAATGACCGCGACGGAGATCGCCGCCCTGGTCGCCGGCGGGGAGACCTCCGCCGTCGAGGTGACCCAGGCGCACCTGGACCGGATCGCCGCGGTCGACGACCGGGTGCACGCCTTCCTGCACGTGGACACCGACGGCGCGCTCGCCGCGGCCCGCGCGGTGGACGAGCGCCGGGCCGCCGGCGAGGAGCTGGGCGCCCTCGCGGGTGTGCCGGTCGCGGTGAAGGACGTGCTCGCCACCCGTGGCGTGCCGACCACCGTCGGCTCGAAGACCCTCGAAGGCTGGCGTCCGCCGTACGACGCGACGATCGTGCAGCGGCTGCGTGCCGCCGGCACCGTCATGCTGGGCAAGACGAACATGGACGAGTTCGCGATGGGCTCCTCCACCGAGTACTCGGCGTACGGCCCGACGCACAACCCTTGGGACCTAAGCCGCATCCCGGGTGGCTCGGGTGGTGGCAGCGCCGCCGCGCTGGCCGCGTACGAGGCGCCGCTGGCGATCGGCTCGGATACCGGTGGCTCGATCCGGCAGCCCGGCGCGGTCACCGGCACCGTGGGGGCGAAGCCCACCTACGGCGGCACCTCCCGGTACGGCCTGGTGGCGTTCTCCTCGTCGCTGGACACCCCCGGCCCGTGTGCCCGCAACGTGCTCGACGCGGCCCTGCTGCACCAGGTGATCGGCGGGCACGACCCGCGCGACTCGACGTCGATCCCGCAGCCCGTACCGGACGTGGTGGCGGCGGCGAAGCTGGGCGCGACCGGTGACCTGACCGGCGTACGACTCGGCATCGTCAGCGAGTTCGTCGGCGAGGGCGCCGAGGCGGGCGTGATGGCGGCGTTCCGCGAGTCGGTCGACGCGCTGACCAAGATGGGCGCCGAGGTCGTCGAGGTGTCCTGCCCGACGTTCGCGTACGCGCTACCGGCGTACTACCTGATCGCCCCGAGCGAGTGCTCCTCCAACCTGGCCCGGTTCGACGGCGTCCGGTTCGGCCTGCGGGTCGGCGACGACGGCAACCGGTCGCTGGAGGAGGTCATGTCGCTGACCCGCGAGGCCGGCTTCGGCCCCGAGGTCAAGCGCCGCATCATGATCGGCACGTACGCGTTGTCGTCGGGGTACTACGACGCGTACTACGGCCAGGCGCAGAAGGTCCGTACGCTCATCACGCGGGACTTCAACGCCGCGTTCGAGCAGGTGGATGCGCTGATCTCGCCGACCACCCCGTTCACGGCCTTCCCGATCGGCGCCCGCACCGCCGACCCGTACCAGATGTACCTGGCCGACCTGTTCACCATTCCGACCAACCTGTACGGCGGGCCGGGCATCTCGGTGCCCTGTGGTCTCTCCGAGGGGCTGCCCGTGGGCCTGCAGGTGATGGCCCCGACGATGGCCGACGACCGGATGTACCGGGTCGCGGCCGCGTTGGAGTCCGCGGTCGGCACGTTCACCCCACCGGCACTGTGAGGCAGGAGCCCAGATGACGACGACGCTGCCCGCGTACGACGAGGTCGTCGCGCGCTACGAACCGGTGATCGGCCTGGAGACCCACGTCGAGCTGGGCACGAACACCAAGATGTGGTGCGGCTGCCCGACCGACTTCGGTGGCGAGCCGAACACCCGGGTCTGCCCGGTGTGCCTGGGCCTGCCCGGGTCGCTGCCGGTGGCCAACAAGGCCGCCATCGAGGCGATCATCCGGATCGGCCTGGCGTTGAACTGCTCGATCGCCGAGTGGTGCCGGTTCGCCCGGAAGAACTACTTCTACCCGGACATGCCGAAGAACTTCCAGATCAGCCAGTACGACGAGCCGATCTGCGTCGACGGCTACCTGGACGTCGAGGTCAACGGCGAGACGGTGCGGATCGAGATCGAGCGGGTGCACCTGGAGGAGGACACCGGCAAGACTCTGCACGTCGGCGGTGCCACCGGGCGGATCCACGGCGCGACGGAGTCGCTCGTGGACTACAACCGGGCCGGTATCCCGCTGGTCGAGATCGTCACCAAGCCGGTCGTGGGCACCGGGGCGCTCGCCCCGGACGTGGCCCGGGCGTACGTCGCGGAGCTGCGTGACGTGATCCGTACCCTCGGCGTCTCGGACGTGCGGATGGAGGAGGGTTCGCTGCGCTGCGACGTGAACACCTCGCTGAACCTGCCGGGGCAGGAGTGGGGCACGCGTACCGAGACCAAGAACGTCAACTCGCTGCGGTCGGTGGAGCGGGCGGTCCGCTCGGAGATGCTGCGGCAGGCGGCGGTGCTCGACGCGGGCGGCCGGATCACCCAGGAGACCCGGCACTTCCACGAGGAGAGCGGCGACACCACGTCGGGCCGCTCGAAGGAGACGGCCACCGACTACCGGTACTTCCCGGAGCCGGATCTGGTGCCGGTCGCCCCGGACCCGGCCTGGGTCGCCGAGCTGAAGGCCGCCCTGCCGGAGCTGCCTCGGGTGCACCGGCGTCGGCTCCAGCAGCAGTGGGGCCTGTCCGACCTGGACATGCAGTCGGTGCTCAACGCCGGAGCGGTCGAGTTGATCGAGGCCACCGTGGCAGCCGGCACCACCCCGGCCGCGGCCCGCAAGTGGTGGCTGGGCGAGTTGTCCCGCCGGGCCAACGAGAGCGGCGTGGAGCTGGCCGACATCGGCGCCACCCCGGCGCAGGTCGCCGAGCTGCAGGGTCTGGTCGACGCCGGCAAGCTCAACGACAAGATGGCCCGTACGGTGCTGGAGGGCGTGGTCGACGGTGAGGGCTCACCCACCGAGATCATGACCAGCCGGGGCCTGGAGGTCGTCTCGGACACCGGTGCGCTCACCACCGCGGTGGACGAGGCCATCGCCGCCAACCCGGGCATCGCCGACAAGATCCGCAGCGGCAAGGTCGCGGCGGCCGGCGCGCTGGTCGGCGCGGTGATGAAGTCGACCCGTGGTCAGGCCGACGCCGCAGCCGTCCGCACGTTGATCCTGGAGCGCCTGGGCGTCCAGGGCTGACCAATCTCGGTGTGCACGGGCTGGCGCGGTGTGTGCCAGCCCGTTCGCCGTGTTCACCACACTTAGGTCGGGTTCGAGGCGGCGTTGGCACGTGTGGTTGAGCAATCGGCCCGGGCCCGGGTCTTGGGACCTGGCGCTGCGTCCCCGCCGTCGCACTCGGCTGATCCGGCCGTCGACGCCCCGACAGGTTGCACGGCGGCGGGGGCTGTGACTGAAACACCTGTGCCGCTCGCCTCGTCACGCTTGCATCTGAAGTCCGCGTAGGAATCACCCACTGCGTACGCGGTCCCGGCCTGTACCGCACATCTGCACTTTCCTCGTTGCGGTGTTGACCTGCCCGGAGCGCATTCTGAAACACACTGCCTGTGGCGCCGTTCTGTCAAACCTGAAGTTTCCTGTCTGGTCGGCCTTCTTTGTGGGCTTTATGGTTTTAAGTGGAGGTCTCGTCGAGTGGTTGCGCTGATCCGGAGGGTTGTTTCGAGTGGGTGAGGGTGGGGTTGTGGGGTGTGTGGAGTTTGGGTTGACGTGGGTGCGGTCGGGGGTGTTTTTGGGCGGGGGTGTGCCACCGGAGGAAGTGTGTCTTGGTGAGCCGGTGGTGGGTGTGCAGGTGGTGTGGGTTGATGGGGGGTCGGTGGGGTCGGGTTGGGTGCGGGAGGTGGTGCGGGGGCAGTCGGTTCGTGTGGTGGGGCGGTCGGTGGTGGCGTTGGCGTCGGCGGCTGTGGATGGGTGGGGGGTGTTGCGATGGGTGAGTGAGTTGGGTGTGCCGTTGTGGGTGCGCGCGGGTGTGCTGCCGGGGTGGGTGTCGGGTGATGTGGTGGTGTTTCCGGGTGCGGCTGGTGGCCATGTGGAGTCGGTGGCCGGCGTGTCGGGGTTGTCGTCGGCGGTGATGCGGTGGCGGTTGGGCGTGGCGCTGGAGGGTGTCGCTGACTGGGATGGTGCGGCTGATTGTGTGCCTCGGGTCGGTGAGGTGCTCACGGGTGTGGGTCTGCCGTTGGTGACGCGTGATGACGCTGATGGGGTGGGGTGGGTTGGCCGGCGGTTGGGTGGGGCGTTCGTTGCTGCGGGCCTTGGTGGGTTGGGGGGGTTGGCGCCGGGTGCGGTGACGGTGGTGCGGGTGGACCGTCCGAAGGTGCCGCGTCATCTGGTGGTGGTGGCGCGTCGTCCTGATGGTCAGTTGTTGTTGGTCGAGACGCAGGCTCGACCAAGTGGGCGGATCGTTGAGTTCGAGTTGCCCAGTTCGATGCGGGACGCAGGGGCGGTGCCGGGTCCGTTGCGTGGGGCGGTGTCTCTTGTGTTGGATCACAACCGGCGGCTTCGGCAGTGGGACATGCTCCGCATGCGGTCGAGCATCCATGGTGACCCCATCGACGTCCCACTGGTGGGTGCGTTGCTGGATTCGTCGTCGACCGTCCATACCGGCATGCGCAGCGACCAGCCGTACGCATCGACCTCCACCCACCCGAGCACCAGCGAGCGGCATGTGCAGAACTCGTCGCCTGCTACGGCCGAGGCCAGTGGCAGTGCACGGCAAGATTCATGGTTCCTCGACGGCCGAGCACTGGTTCACGATGGCCTCGAAATAGCACAGCTTGGAAAGCCGGCCGCTGCGCTGCTGGAGCTCTTTATTCGCAAATTCGGCGACCTGGTAACTCATGCCGAGATCGAGAGAGCGTATGGCGGCATAGCCTCCGCGGCCACGGCTGTCAAAAATCTTCGCCTAAAACTAGATAGCATCGAAGCGTTGGAGGGTTTGTGGAAGATAGACGTGCGTTCTCGCATGGGTTGGCGTCTTGCTGGTGGTCCGCGCGCTTCGTGGAATGTGAGGGTTCGTTCTGGTCGGGTCGGGGATCCTGCCGGTCTGGTCGCCGCTGGTGAGGTTTCCGCCGAGCCTGCGCTGGATTCGTCGCCTGCTACGGCCGATGCCAGTGGCAGTGGTCCCCAAGACTCGTGGTTCCTCAACGGCCGAATACTGCTTCACGGTGGCCGCCAAGTAAAAAGACTCCCAGTTGGGACCGCTGCTCTGCTGGATCTTTTTGTTCGCAAATTCGGCGACCTGGTAACTCATGCCGAGGTCAAGAAAGCGTATGGCGGCACACGGGACGCATCCATGGATGTTGCCTCGCTTCGCGAGAGCATAATCGGAATCCCAGCGTTGAACGGTTTGTGGGAAATAGTAGTCTTGCCTACTCGGGGTTGGCGTCTTGTTGGTGGTTCGCGCGGTTCGTGGAATGTGGGGGTTCCCTCGGAGCCGTCATCGGGCGTCTCGTACCCTCTCACGTGGATGACAGCTGACCAGCCCAGCGCCGTCCATTCCAGCCTCGACTCGGTGGTCGGCGCGTTGCTGGATCCGTCGTCGACCGCCCAGGCCGGTATGCACGTCGATCAGCCGTATGCGTCGACCTTCACCCACGAGAGCGCCGGCGATCAGCACGCGCTGGACTCGTCGCCTGCTACGGCCGATGCCAGTGGCAGTGGTCCCCAAAACTCGTGGTTCCTCCACGGCCGAATACTGCTTCACGGTGGCCGCCGAGTAAAAATGCTTCCAGTTGCGGCTGCTGCTCTGCTGGATCTTTTTGTTCGCAAGTTCGGCGACGTGGTGACCCATGCCGAGGTCAACAAAGCGTATGGCGGCACAGGAAAGGCAGCCCTAAATGTCGCCGCGCTTCGCGACATACTAGGCGGCGTCGCAGCGTTGGATGGTTTGTGGAAATTGGACTTTGTGCATCCTCGGGGTTGGCGTCTTGTTGGTGGTTCGGGCGGTTCGTGGAATGTGGGGGTTCCCTCGGAGCCGTCATCGGGCGTCTCGTACCCTCTCACGTGGGTGACAGCTGACCAGCCCAGCGCGGTCCATTCCAGCCTTCACGACGGCGCGGAGCCGCCTTCGGCCGTCCATGCCGGCATTGCCGCCGATCAGCCCCGTGCGTCGACCGTCACCGACGAAGGCGTCAGCGAGCAGCACGCGCCCGGT